>JBBIUJ010000524.1:0-1589 GCA_037440345.1 Prolixibacter sp. | reverse complement strand
CCAACTGTAAACTTATTTTGAATCACTTCCCTTGAATAACCCAGCGCAATCTCGGTATAATCCAAAACATTCATTTTCAGGTTTCCAAGATCAAAATCCTGACCCATATATGGTCCATTGCCATCTTTTAGAAATGTTACAAGACTTTTATCGAACGAAAACTGAGAATTTTCTTTTTCAGCCACTCCCAGGCTAAAGAATGCCTTTTTACTCCTGAACCCCAGATAAAACAAGGGAATGCTAAGATTTTGGTGGATCGCGTTTGTTTGTCCCAGTTTACCATGGAACCCATTGATATCCAGCACAAGTGAATCGGACAAAGCTCCTGTCCCTCTGTGAATTAAGTCGTTGATCGCAAAACCGCTGTTGAAATCAAAGTACATACCAGACAAACCGGGCAAGATAATAATCACAGAACTTGAGTCGTTGTGCAAGGCAGGATTTTGCTGAACAGACTGTGGCATTCCTTTCATAAACTGAAGAGTGTTACTTTCCTGGGCCAATACTGTGGAGAAACCAGCAAATATAATCAGGCCAAAAATCAGTGAGTTGTATACTATTTTTTTCATATTGGTTCAGTTTTACAGATTTACTTTCGACTTGATTACGACATTCACATCAATCTGACTGTCAGCCATTATTTTAGCCACACCTGTTCCTCCTGACGGGGAACTTAATGTACCTACAAATTTTATTCTGTTGGCATGCCTTAATTTGTCCATTTCAGTCTTGTCAAGGCTAAAAGTATTAGAAGTTTTTGTTGGCGTTATCACGCCAGTAGAACTCACGTCGGCTGCCGAGAGCAGTTTTGTTTTTTTCGTAGCGAATGGTTCATATTTTTGTGCCGTTGAGTCAACAAAGAAAAGCTGTAATTCAATGTCTAAGGGAATTCCATTGGTTGCGTTGATTATCAGATCAGCTGTTTCAATTTTGTCATAATCGCTTCCGGCAATTGCCGAAGAATCCTTAAAAGCGAGATTACTGATTTGCAGTTCCAACGGGAGTTCAATTGCCATATCAAGCGCTAAAATGCCATCAATATCCAGAAAATTAGGATTTTGCAAAGTTATTTCCTGATTTGATTTGTTAAAATCAACCTTGCCGCTATAAGAAATCTGGCTGGTTGGCGGCAAAGCAATAAAGTCTACAATGTTCGAATTTGACTTATCGAAGACAATGCTGCCTGTGGCAATTCCAGCGTTTAAGTTTGCCGGAACCGGTATATCAAATGTCGGAGAATTTAATGTTGCACTCTTTCCATCCTTATTTGATGCGGTGAAATCCAGGTTTGCCGTTGCAGGTACTCCAACTGAATTTCGGATAATCAATTCCAGTTTTGGATTTACAAGTTTAAAGTTGCCGCCAATTTTATCGAGCATTTCAACATTCATATCAAATTTCCCAGGATCAATCTGTATTTCCCTCTTACCAAAATCGCCCGTAATCGACTGAAAATGAAGATTATTCAATTGAATATCCATTTTTATTAAATCGGTGGAAGAGATATCTATATATCCCGGTGTACTATTAACCGTCAAAGAATAAGTGTATGGAACCTGGTTGTAGGGTATTACCGGATCGGATGCAAA
>JBBIUJ010000523.1:0-1629 GCA_037440345.1 Prolixibacter sp. | reverse complement strand
AGGTCTCGACATCCGACCAAGGGACTGGATTTGGTGTGTGGAAATACATTGACGAAGCTGTTAGTGTAAGAGGGTCAAGAATGAATTCTCCACAAGACTGGAAGCTTTTCAGATATGGAGAAGTGATTTTAAACTTGGCTGAAGCCGCTTACGAACTTGGCAAAGTCCCGGAGGCACTTAATGCGCTTAATGAGATAAGGACCAGAGCGGGAGTAACTCCCTTGAAGACAATCACTCGGGAAAATATCAGACACGAACGGAAAATTGAATTGGCTTTTGAAGGGCATCGATACTGGGACTTACGCAGATGGAGAACTGCTGTTAGCGAACTTTCCAGAAGCTTCAGCGGATTGCAATTTCAACTGGATTACGCTTCGAAGAAATATAAAGTAAAAGTCATAGAAAATTATGACGGTTCAGCAAATCCGCCAAAATTCTTTGAATACAATTACTATTTTCCACTAACGCTTGCAAGAACAGGAAATAATCCGAATCTGGTTGAGAATCCTGGGTATAAGTAATTTTGGAGTCATTATACATTCAGATTATAAGGGGTTGTATTTGTTACCGTAAACAATGGCAGTATCCAGATATGTGGACAAATATTGTCTTTGTTTACTATAGAAAGTGATGATACAACCCCTTTGTTTGAATAGCAATGACATAAGATTACTTTAAAGTCATAGAAGCAAAAGTCGATGTTTTAATAAAAACTCATTGTTGCTTTCTCAAAATGGTACTCTTTTTAAAGTAAATATAATTTTATTATTAGGATATTTAATTTGCTAAACTAAAGAATTCAAATTCACTTGAATTGATGATTTTTCTCGACTTGAGATGAACCTCGAATAATTTGAATAAAAGCAGCCTTGAACTCTTACCTAGGACTCAAATTTTAGCATGAATCTATCTTAGTAATGGGATATTACATTGGGGTTCATTGTGTTTCTTGCTCGATCTTAACGCAACTAATTAAGCCTAAAAACCTTTTATTCATGGCAATGTGAAAATGTAGATCTATTTCATAGAAAATTGAATTTTTACTAAAGAAAGATCAGTATCGTACAAATTTTGTCAATCCTATTCACAATTTACTTATTCGAAGTTATGCTTTATTTTCTGTAGGCTAGATAGTTATGTAGCTTATGCTCGTACAAACGGGAATACATCAACTGCCTTCCGCATTGTGGTATTTTGAAAGTAAAATCCGATTATGCTTATTATTAAAAACTTGAAAATTTTAAGTATGAAATCAAAATTAGTGGTATTAATATTCTTGTCGTTGTCTTTATCCGCTTTGGCTGGGTGCGATAAGAATAGCAGGAATGTATCAGAAAAACCAACTGCCTTAAATGTCTCTTCTGCTTACTTTATAGGAAATTCGCTTACCGGAGACCTGAACAATGATTTTCCTGCCATCGCTTTGAGATACCAGGCCACATTGGGAAAAACCTATACCTGGGGTACCCATTTCAGGCCGGCCACCGCTTTGACTTACCTGTACTTTTATCCCGATTCAATTGCCAAAGCAACGCCTTCTAACTGGATCACTGCGTTACCTTCTTCGCATTGGGATGTTGTGTCGATGCAGCCATACCCCGGCACTCAGGGGCCTCCGAATAACTTGAC
>JBBIUJ010000522.1:0-1664 GCA_037440345.1 Prolixibacter sp. | reverse complement strand
TGGTTTCCATCCAGATCGGTAATTGTGGTCCCTTTGGCTTTTTTTACAAAAACCGGGTTCATCCCTACACTTTTGAAAGCCCTTACCGGAGAATTCACACCGCCGGGAATACATTTTTGCGCCCTTTCGAAGGCAACTATACTTTGCTTATTTTGCATCTGTTCTATTGCTATATATCAAAGGGAACTACATTCCTCCCCACTTTATCCTTTTTACTTTTCTTGCCCTGAGCCTGTCGAAGGGTCCTTTATCCTTTTAATATCCTGGCAGCTTCGACCGCATGATAGGTAATGATAATATCCGCCCCTGCCCTTTTAATAGAGGTTAGGATCTCCATCATCACCCTGGGACCATCGATCCAACCATTGGCAGCAGCCGCTTTTACCATGGAAAATTCACCACTAACGTTGTAAGCGGCGACCGGCATTCCGAATTCACTCTTTACCCTGTGAATGACATCCAGGTAACTCAGTGCAGGTTTTACCATCACGATATCGGCTCCTTCAGCAATATCCAGTTCTACTTCACGAATCGCTTCATCGGTATTGGCGGGATTCATCTGGTAAGTAGCACGGTTACCAAATTTTGGTGCGCTCTCAGCCGCCTCCCTGAAAGGCCCGTAAAATCCCGAAGCATACTTGGCTGAATAGGCCATAATTGGAATCTTGTAGAACCCGTTGGCATCCAGCTGTTCGCGGATCACACCAACACGTCCGTCCATCATGTCACTTGGGGCAATCATATCAGCGCCGGCTTCTGCAAGTGAAACTGATTGTTTAGCCAGCGTAACCAATGTCAGGTCGTTGTCTACGTCACCATCAACAATGGTTCCGCAATGGCCGTGAACCGTGTATTCACAGTTGCAGACATCGGCTATGACAAACAGATTTTTGGTTACCGGCTCCTTTTTTATGGCACGAATGGCTTGCTGGACAATTCCGTTGTGTTCGCAGGCAACACTACCGTCCTCATCTTTGTGGGGAGGTATGCCAAAGAGCAAAATAGATTTTACGCCTGCTGATACGATATTTTTGCATTCTTCAACCAGAAGATCGACAGATAGTTGAGAATTGCCTGGCATTGAGCCGATCGGATTGTTCACGTTGGTACCCGAACAAACAAACAAAGGCATTACAAAATCGTCGGCGGACAGTTTGGTTTCTGTAACCATCTCTCTCAACACACCGTTGTATCTCAATCTTCTTAATCTTGTAACCGGAAATCTCATGGCAAATTGTTTATGATTGTTTGTAATATTGAAGTATGGCCTCTGTCAGACCTTCCGTATTTGACATTTTTGCTGTCATGAGTGGCTCGTATCCAGCCTCCTGTATGACGCGGGAGGTAGTATTTCCAATGCTTCCAATTTTCAGCTTCCCCAGCAGATTGGCATCCACAAAGGAGGCAAAATGGCTGAAAGTTGAGGGACTGGTAAACAAAATCAGGTCGTATGACCCATCGGATATCAGTTTGATCACTTTCTGATCTACGCTTTTAGGCTGGCATGTCTCATATACATCAATCCTCTCCACCTGGTTGACTACTCCAAACGCCAGCTTCAATGTATCATCCGCCAGATTTCCAAGCGAAAGTAATATTTTCTGATTTTGTGGCTTATGTATCTTGACAAATTCGGCTGCCAATTCTGCCGAACCATGCTCTGT
>JBBIUJ010000521.1:0-1723 GCA_037440345.1 Prolixibacter sp. | reverse complement strand
GACAGTCCAGCTAGCTTTTGCTCACAAAAATATTATCAAGTGAAAGTGAACGGAACTCCAGTTCAGGTGTATGATACTCCAATTGCATCTTACGCAACATTTGATTTTTCCAAGGAAGTGACAGTTGAAGTAACAAGTCCGTTTTTTGACGTGAGGTGGGTAGATATTCGACCACTAAGGTCTGCTATTAAACCTCTGTATATCAACGACAATACTTTTTCATTTAAAATGTCGAAGCCACAAAATCTTAGCATTGAACTTAATGGAAGAATCAGAGAACAACCATTGTTTATCTTTTCAGGTAAACCTGAAACGAATAAACCTCTTCGAAAAGAAAATAATGTAATTTGGTTTGAAGGTGGAAAACTATACAAAAATGTAAACCTCGAATTAGACAACAATCAGACAGTCTACATTGAAGGTGGAGCTGTTGTGCAAGGCTATATTCATGCAAAAGGGAAGAAAAATATCAAAATTGCTGGTAGAGGAATATTGGATGGCACATATAATCAAACGACAGCAGGGAATAACAATCGTTTTATTTCATTAATTGATTGTGAAAATGTTGATATTAGTGATATAATACTTCATAATGGTACCACTTGGCAAACAGCTTTAACTCATTGTCATAATGTAAAAATATCTGGATTGAAAACAGTTTCAGAAAGTGATTGCGATGATGGGATTGATATTGTTCGCTGCTCTAACGTCTTAATTGATGGAGTATTTATTCATACAAAAGATGATTGTATTGCAATAAAATCTTGTGGCGAATATCCTGCATCAATAGCTACTGATGGGATTTTGATTCGCAATTCTACAGTATGGAGTTCAACTTGGGGCAATGCATTGGAAATTGGTTTTGAATTGTGGTCAGACGAGGTTAAAAACATTCGCTATGAGAATATCGATATTATTCACAACGAACGCGATGGTGCTGCTATGAGTATTCATAATGCTGGCCCAGCACACGTTCATCATGTTTCATATGAAAATATACGGATTGAAGATGATGTATGTAAATTGTTTGACTTGGCAGTTTTCTTCTCAAAATATGGGGTTGATGGTTCTACAGATGAAAACTTTAATGCAAAGTATTATTTGCATGGAGCTTGGGATAATGTACAACGAATACCAGAAGGAAAAGAAGAATATCACTCTAAATTCAGAGGAAAAATAAGTGATATAACATTTAAAAACATCCAAATTACCGGTGGATTACTGCCATTCTCGGTTTTTCATGGATTTAATAATCAGAAGAATGTTTCAAATGTATTAATTGAAAATCTTAATTATATGGGTAAGAAACTCAATAATACAGATTCTGCAAAGATCAGACTTCAAAACACAGCAAATTTTTCAATAAAATAATTCATACTATTTGGACTCAATACACTTCTCTTCTTTGTTGACGTATTTAGTTTCAAATTAATGAGTCAAAGCAAATATCAGTCTCAAGATACACATCAGTGGAAAGATGTTGCTACTTCGATTAAACAAATAGGCAACAACCTAAAGTTGATATAAGCGGTATAAAATGGATGGGCAATGCTGTAACAGGAGAAATAAATGATTTGGAATATCCCGCCAGAAAGCTTATAGGATTGACTGCGGGCATTTTTATTTGGTGGCTAAACTATTACAACGAAAACATTATTAGTAAAAGATGAAATTAGTAAAACTTCTTTTTACTCTCATGGCTGTGCTTCTTATATTTCCCCAA
>JBBIUJ010000520.1:0-1731 GCA_037440345.1 Prolixibacter sp. | reverse complement strand
CGGGCAATGAAATCCAACAAAGCCTGACGCTTTTCTTCGTTCTTTTTATTCTTATCGTTGATCTGACGACTCATTAACTGAGACGATTCATACCAGAAAGTGTAGTTACCAGTGAAAGTCTTGATTTTACTGCGGTCTACGTCGGCCACATGGGTACAAATGGTATCCAAAAAGTGACGGTCGTGACTCACCACCAATACAATATTCTCGTAGTCGGCCAAAAAGTTTTCCAGCCATCCAATGGTTTCAATATCCAGTCCGTTTGTAGGCTCATCCAACAATAAAATATCAGGATTGCCGAATAAAGCCTGCGCCAATAATACCCGCACTTTAAAATTGCTGGGAATATCTTTCATAAGGCTTTGATGCAATTCTTCTTTCACACCAAGGCTACTCAATAATGTTCCTGCATTACTCTCCGCTTCATAGCCACCCATTTCTCCGAAATCGGCTTCTAACTCGCCGGCTTTCATGCCGTCTTCTTCTGTAAAATCAGCTTTAGCATAAATCGCATCACGTTCGTGCATCACATCCCATAAATGCTTGTGTCCCATCAAAACCGTATTCAATACGGTGCACTCGTCAAATTCAAATTGGTTTTGTTTCAAAAACGACATCCTTTCGCCTTTTGAAATTTCCACCACGCCCTTATTGGGTTCGATTTCTCCGCTTAATATTTTTAAGAAAGTAGATTTACCGGCTCCGTTGGCTCCAATTACCCCATAACAATTTCCTTTAATGAAATTGATATTTACCTCATCAAACAATACCCTTTTACCATAAGCCAGGGTGATATTTCTTGCACTGATCATTGACTTTAACTGTTTTTCAGGCCGCAAAAGTAAGGTTTCGTCACGGGATTTGGAATTTCCCTTTTTTCTTTACGATTTCTTCATTCGCCTTTTGTTCCAGGAGGAGATTTTATAGCAAGCAGATGACACTGATGAAACAGATTTTCGCAGATGATGTATCCTTAATGATATGGCAAAGTAGAAGTGATTGTATGAATCGGCTGCCCCCTATTCGAAAGCGAACAGGGGATACTTTTATTTTTTATGCTCCTTTCAATTTTGACTTTTGATTTTTGACTTAAAATTCACCATTCCGCTCTTGCGCTGGGGTGGCTGTCAAGGCCTGTGAACTGGCCCGCCTGATATTTATAAAATGCAGTGATAGCAATCATTGCGGCATTATCGGTACAATACTCAAACGAGGGCACAAAAACTTTCCATCCATGCTTTTTCCCCATTTCCTGCAAAGATTTTCTTAACCCCGAATTAGCGCTTACGCCGCCGGCAAGACAAATCTGTTGTATCCCGGTTTTTGCTACCGCTTTCTTCAATTTTTTAAGCAGAATATGTATAATTGTATATTGAACCGATGCACATAGATCATTTCGGTTTGCTTCAATAAATCCGGGTTCCTGCTTCTGTAAAAAATATAGAATCGATGTTTTTAATCCGCTGAACGAAAAGTCAAGTTCCGGAATTTGGGGTTCGGCAAATTTGAATTTCAAAGGATCTCCCATTGCTGCATAACGATCTATCAATGGTCCGCCGGGATATGGCAGACCCAACAATTTAGCGGTTTTATCAAACGCTTCACCTGCAGCATCATCAATTGTTTCACCAATCACTTCCAGCTCCAGCGCCGATCGTGCAAGTACAATCTGCGTATGTCCACCACTCACTGTTAAGCATAAGAAAGGGAACTGTGGTTTATTATCCGGAA
>JBBIUJ010000519.1:0-1734 GCA_037440345.1 Prolixibacter sp. | reverse complement strand
CAAAAACTGGGGGCAAAAACCGGAAAACAGACCCTATTCTGAGAATGGTAAAGGTGTAACAAAGTTACCATACATAGCATCCAGTGATCTTTTGTTTCTCCAATCTACACGGATATCCCTTGCTTGCGAGACAGTTGGCGCAGAAATACGATACACCTTGAATGGCGCAGAACCAGACAAAAATTCAGATTTGTACCATTCACAGATCGAAATCAATAAGACGAGCTTACTTAAGATGAAGGCCTTTCATTCGGGTTTGACGACCAGCACACCCGTTGATATCCTGATTAAAAAAGCCGAATTGAACGATGCAATCCTAATTTCAGACCTTCTGCCCGGATTGGCATACGATTACTTCGAGCGATTCTTTGTCCAGGCCACAGACCTCGAGCTTGTTAAACCGCTTTCGAATGGGATTACACATAATTTCAACATCCAAATGGCCAGAGTCCCCAGCTATTTCGGATTATGGTTCAGAGGGTATATCAAGATCCCCGCAGATGGCATTTATACTTTCCATCTATCTTCGAATGATGGAAGCCATCTCTATCTGGACGGAAAGGAGCTGATAGAAAACGACGGGAACCATGCGATGGTTGAAGAACCCGGTTCTATTGGTCTCAAGGCCGGTTACCATTCCATCGAAGTACAGTACATGCAATGCGGTGGCGGTAAAGGGTTAAAAGTAAGTTGGGAAGGACCCGGAATTGAAAAAATGGAAATTCCAGGTTCCGTACTATTCAGTAAGTAATGGATACCGTTTATCTCAAAAAAGGCAGCCCTGAAAATTTCAAGGCTGCCTTTCTAAATTTTGTGGTCAAATCGATGTCTTGCTACAAAAGCGCATCAATTTTGGCGGCGAGGATCGTTTTCGGAACGGCGCCAACCTGTTTGTCGGCGATATCGCCTCCTTTGAAAAAGAGTATGGTAGGGATATTTCTGATTCCAAATCTTGCGGCAGTTCCGGGATTGGAATCAACATCCATTTTTGTAATCACTGCACGATCTTTGTAATCGTTGGAAAGTTCACTTACCAGCGGACCAATCATCCTGCATGGACCGCACCATTCTGCCCAAAAATCTACCAAAACGGGTTTGTCGGATTGAAGGACAATCTCCTCAAAATTTGCATCAGTAACTTCAATGGTCATGAGATATATTTTAAAATTGAATATTGTATCGCGGTGACAAAGGTATAAAATTACGGAATTAATTTATACTAAAGTAAATTTCTGTATGATTTTGCAAATAGCTTTTTAGTTCCTGTGTAAGCGTAACGCTCTTCGTTCTCGAAAACATCTGGACCCTTGTGTCAGTTTCAGGATCAACAAAATTGAAACGCAGCGTGGTTTTCCCACTGTTGTTTGTCAATATATTTTCCAACTCTTCGAGGATTTCTTCCTCCAATTTATCGATTGGGATCTCCAGCATAAGATTTTCTGCTTTGGCCGCCAACTCCTCGAGCAGCTCCATTTTTGAAGGTTTGAATTCAAAGTCGTTCCCGCCGTTCCAGCGTTCGGATACCCGGCCCCGAACCAGCAAAAACAGTCCTTTCTTGCAGAACTTGCTAAAGGAGACATAGTCATTTCCAAACAACATGATTTTTAATGATCCGTTGTAGTCGGTCAAAACCATGCTGGCGAAATTTTTACCATTTTTGGAGATTCCCTCCTGGGCTTCTGTTACGATACCGGCCAAAATCAGGTCCCTGTTTTTGTAGGCTAGCAAATCTGT
>JBBIUJ010000518.1:0-1866 GCA_037440345.1 Prolixibacter sp. | reverse complement strand
GACAGATTCGAGTAACCCGCATTGAGATAGAGATAATTGTTTTCACTGATATGGGGGTAGGCATCCATCTCGTACTGAAACCCTTTCGAACCAAATCTGTCGGCCCAGTTGATCCGGCCGTAAATCTGTCCGATGGATGTTTTTCGGCCGTAGGAGAGCGCCGCAAGTTGCCACGGATCTTTGCCGGATTTTTTCTCAAAGAGATCGTAGGTATAGGTGAGACGCACCCTGTTTTTCATTTGGTCGATCCGGATTTCCAGAAGTTTTTTCCTTGCTTCCGCATTGGCCGGATTGACCTGCAGCAAGGTTTCCAGCAGGCCGGTAGCCTGTTTGTAGTTGCCCATCGCGTTTAAGATTTTGGCTTTCTTAAAAAGGAAATGCTCGTCTTTGGCATTTTTGGCTAACACAAGGTCGCAATAACGAATGGCATCGCTGTATTTGCTGTCCCAATATTGCACGTCCGAAATGGCATCCAGGGCGTCCCAGTGGGCCGGATAGCGTTTCAATACCTCTGCAATCACCACCCTGCTCGAATCGTATTTTCCATCCCAGGCGAAGGTTCTGGCCATCAAAACGGCCACATCGGCATCGTATTCTTTGGCCAGCACCAGTCGGCAAACTTGCCTGGCTTTTTCGCGTTCACCCTTGTATGCCAGCTCTTTGGCTTCCTGGTAAGTCTGCGCTTTGCCAATGAATCCTGTAAGCACCAGCAGCGCAAGGAGGGAAGATGTGAAAAAATGCTTTTGATAGTTCATGTTAATAAGTGGTAGTCTATGGTTGGTGTTTGTCATTCGGTTGAAATTTATTGTAAGTACTTATGTATGAACACATCTTTATTTTTATCGGAATTGTTGAACCCACTTCGGGGTTCACGTTTCTTTTCTGTCATTTTCCCCCGGTTTCACCGGGGGTTATTAGCTTCGCTGATCTTCGATTCACATTTAACCCTTTCAGGGTTCTCTGACACCACTATTCCGAGGGATGTAAATTTTCCACCAGTTTAGCTTCGCTGATCTTCGATTCACCGGAGGCTAGTCATATCTTTCAGTCTTTTAAGAGAACCAACACTTATCAGGGCAGAATATGAAAAACTACGGGTAATACCCACGGAGCGCACGTACATTCGTTGCGGCAAGTCCGAAGGACTTTAATTTGAATAACCTCCGGTGAAACCGGGGGAAAATGCAACTAATGACGTCGCAACCCCGAAGCGGGTTGAACAGTTCTCAAAATATTCATTTCCTTTCAAATGTCGAACTCACATTGCATTATAATTATTGACATTCTCAAGATAACTCAAATTTATCAAAATGGTTCAATGAAACTGTGAAAAAAAAGCAGAATAAATAAAACGGTATTTTTATATTTGACCCCCAACCGGGAAAGTTATTAAGTTAAGGACATTGATTTAATATTTCAAAGTGTCCTTTGTGAAGTCCGTTGTGTACTTTGTGGTGAAATTTAAGACTTAAACACTAAGGTCGCTAAGGAAAACACAAAGAGTTTCGATAACGTAATGTTATTGTCCTACCGGAATTTTGAAAACAGAATTAAACAGTTTCTCAAACAAATATGGGTGAGATTTTCTCCCGCTAAAGTCTATATGAAAGAGCGAATTAGGAAAATAGCAAACACCAGGTACGGCATTCTTGTATGGATGCTGGTGGTATTTCTGGCAACGGCCTTTGTCAGCCGAACAGTTTTGATGAGCTTCTCGTTCAAAGAGGTAGAGATGGGAATCCTTCCGTTACTGAAGATATACCTTCTTGGACTGTTTTATGACCTGGTCGCCTTCTCCTATTTCATGATCCCTATCGTGCTGATCCTGACATTCGTGACCGATCGGGCGCTGAAAAAGTGGTTTCT
>JBBIUJ010000517.1:0-1887 GCA_037440345.1 Prolixibacter sp. | reverse complement strand
CCTGCAAACATAAGTAGAGCAGTGG
Source organism: Prolixibacter sp. (assembly GCA_037440345.1). Taxonomy (GTDB): domain Bacteria; phylum Bacteroidota; class Bacteroidia; order Bacteroidales; family Prolixibacteraceae; genus CAINVV01. Next base: position 1,862 of record JBBIUJ010000517.1, on the reverse strand, counting down.
CCCCAAATAAAATTCCTACAACCATATATTTTTACTTCTTTTTGTTTGTTTGAATTCCTAAAGGCAAATAGAGCGGACTTTGGTATTACTTAACCAACAGAACCTCATTGATAGCTTTCTCAAGTGTTTCGTTTGGAACAAGTCCAACAGTGGACCTTGGTTGTCCTTTGACAGGAATGAACAGTAGGGTAGGCAGACTGGAAATACCCATGCTTTGGGCCAGTTGTTGTTGGGCATCAGTGTCTACTTTGTAAACAATGATCTTGCCATTGTATTTCTTTGCGAGCTCCTCAACCATCGGAGAAAGTCTTCTGCAAGGACCGCACCAATCTGCATAAAAGTCGATAATGGCAGGGAGGTTGCCCTCATATTTCCAATTTTTGTTCAAATCGTAATTGAAGATCTTCTGCTTAAAGGTCTCATTTGTAAGTACAATCACATTACCAGAATTGGTAGATGAATTGGTTGTTTTTACCGGATTGCCATGACAATTGGTAAAGAGCAACATCAATCCGAGCAAAAGGGGCGTTGAAATAATTTTCATTTGTTTATATTTTGTTTTTTAACGGTCAAATGGAATACCCATCCGCCAGCTAGCGGATTCGATTGGTGTGAAAATATTCTCATGGGTATTTCATTTTTCTGATATTTTATTTTGTGTGAGGTTAACATCTGCCTTTGGCGCAGGGACTATTTACCACAAACAATCCCATCATTCCACCAACAGCTATACTGAGGTAGGGATTGCTGGTAATGCCGCAACTTCCGGAGGTACAACCAATATAGTAATAGTTTAGAAATCCGAGCGTTCCCCCGATGGCAACAGCCACCAAAGGTTTCCAGAAGCTCCAGGTTGCTAGGAGTTCTTTCAGTGTTCTCTCTTTTGGTTCAGTATCTATGTTGTTTTCCATTTGCTTGTCTTCATAAAGCCACAAAGATAACCAATCAAAATAATAAATCGCTATAGTATCACCTAAATCGTTTAAATATCACTAAATATTTTGATGGCTGGTTGTAATAGTCAGAATTTCAATAAAATATATGAGGATGTTTGGAATTTGCTTTTTGTCCCTTCGGGCAATGTCATTAAGTTAAATATGTAGTGGACGAGTTATTCAAAAATCTGTAATCTTCAACGTCACACAATCCCTTATTGACAGTTTAAATGAGTCTGACAATGGTAGGAGGTAGCGTTTGTCTAGATTTCGCACAAAGAAAAATGCAACCAATCTATTACTTTTGTGGTTTCCTGAAAATGAGTAATTTTCTACAATAATCTTTACATTATGCTGGATTATTCTTGTAATGCAGATTATCAGGAGCCATTGCAGTGTTCGGCTTGCTGGATGAATTAACTTAAGTATATCAAAATGAACAGTTCAAGATGGATCAGCTGGATCATCCCTTTTGTGGTTACCTGTATGCTCGGCTCTTGCCAGCAAAAAGGGAAACTGTTGAAAGAAGGAGATTGGAGAGGGGTTTTCACCCTGACTGACAATGAAATTCCGTTTCTCTTTGAAGTCAGCGGGCAAACACCGGCAACCACAACTGTCTACTTGCTCAATGGAACGGACAAATTTCCTTTAAAAAATATTACCTATCGCAATGATTCGGTATTCATTCCAATTGATCTTTATGATGCTGTTCTAAAAGCAAGAATTGAAGGAGATCAACTATCGGGACGATTTGTAAAGACTGCAATGGATAAACCGGATGGGGGAGTGCCTTTCACGGCAAAATTTGGCAAGTTTCCAAGATTTACTGTGAGCCCTGAAAAGTCTGAGGTCTCCCTGACCGGTACCTGGGATATATTAATCGGCAGTGGTGACCAGGCCGATAAGACAGTGGGCATTTTCGAGCAG
>JBBIUJ010000516.1:0-1904 GCA_037440345.1 Prolixibacter sp. | reverse complement strand
AACTCCCTCTTTCTCTACTACATAATTTACCACCAATCCATCATTCTTTTTCAGCTTGCTGCTAAAAATAATCTCTTTGGATGGAGGCGAAAATTTGTCGCTCTCGGAGTCATACCCAGAGGTTTGATAGTTGGCAATAAACCCTCCGAGATCTGGGATAATCACACAATCGCTGGTTTTCAACAACTCTGAAAGATATGCAGAAAGGTTCATTTGAAACAAATTTGTATTACTCCGCTTACGCGGGAAAGGTTAGCCCGAAACATCGGAAGCTCTTTTGTACTTAATAAATGAACCCCAAATATAAGAATAAAACTTAGATTTAGTACTTTTGGCCTCCGGCTTTATGTAAATCTAATTACGAATTTCAGATGAAGGGAAAAATTTTAGTTACGGGAGGTACAGGATACATTGGTTCACATACCGTTGTTGAATTGCAAAATGTGGGTTTTGATGTAGTTATTGTGGATGATTTAAGCAATTCGACTGCAGCAGTGGTGGATCAAATTGAAGAGATTACTGGGATACGTCCGGAATTTCATCAATTAAATTTGCAAAACCTCGAACTACTCAGGAAGTTCTTTAATGAATCCAAAGGAATCGATGCGGTGATTCATTTTGCCGCTTTTAAGGCAGTTGGAGAATCAGTTCAAAAACCGTTGGACTACTACCGTAACAATTTGGTTTCCCTGATCAATCTCTTTGAATGCATGGAAAAAGCAGGTGTCAACAATCTTGTTTTCTCCTCATCCTGTACAGTTTACGGTCAGCCCGAAAAACTTCCGGTCACGGAACAAACCCCTCGTCAAAATGCTGAATCCCCATATGGCAATACGAAGATAGTATGTGAAGATATCATCAAGGATTATACCCATGCGAATCCAAAAGTTCAAGCGATTGCTCTTCGATATTTCAATCCAATAGGGGCACATCCATCTGCCTTGATCGGTGAACTCCCCAATGGGATTCCCAATAACTTAGTTCCCTTTGTGACCCAAACTGCTGCGGGCATCAGGCCGCAGCTTTCGGTTTTCGGCAACGACTACAATACGCCGGATGGAAGCTGTATCCGCGATTATATCAATGTGGTTGACCTTGCGAAAGCACATGTGGTTTCCATCGAGAGATTACTCAACCACAAAAATGAGTCGGTATTCGAATTTTTCAACGTGGGGACTGGGAATGGCGTTTCTGTTCTTGGCCTTTTGAATGCTTTTGAGAAAGCTACCGGACAAAAAGTAAATTATAAAATTGTTGGCAGAAGGGCAGGAGATATTGAGCAGATCTATGCTGATACCACCAAAGCGAACACGGTTTTGGGATGGAAATCCTTGGCCACACTGGAAGAGACTCTTTTATCGGCATGGAACTGGGAGCAACGGATTCGGATGAATGGATAAAAGGATAGTTGGATTATTGGTAGAGTGTAGATTGACTGATTCGTAAATATCATTTAGGCCAAGGACCCTGATAAATATTATTTCAAAATCCTTACTTAATCTTGAGATAAGCCCAAGATTAAAAACTTAAATAACGGACAACGATGAAAAAGCATATTTTGGTGACCGGTGGTGCAGGATTTATTGGTTCACATGTTGTTAGAAGGTTTGTAAAAAACTATCCGGATTACCAAATTATCAACCTGGATGTGCTTACCTATGCTGGTAATCTCGAAAACCTGAAAGACATTGACGCATTACCCAACTATACTTTTGTCAAAGGGGATATTACAGATAGTGATCTTGTGAACAAACTTTTTGAGACTTACCCAATAGAAGGAGTTGTTCATTTGGCTGCCGAATCACATGTCGACCGCTCCATCACAGATCCTGCCTCATTTATCCGGACCAACATCTTCGGAACTTTTAACCTGATCCATGCTGCCAAGGAACACTGGAAGGATG
>JBBIUJ010000515.1:0-1939 GCA_037440345.1 Prolixibacter sp. | reverse complement strand
AAGAACGATAGTGAATATTTCTCTGAAAAACTGAAAAAGTATCTGAATGGTCAGGGATTCGACTTTTGACAACTCAAATGCGGTCTAGACGTTTTATAAGCTTCTGATAGTAATATTTTATCGGGTTTTGATATTTTAATTGTTTCCATGGACGGCTGCTGTGTGGTTTATGTACGACAGCCATTGACAAAACCAGATAGTTTTCCAATCCTAGTTGTATAGATTTCCTTGAAATAGAAACGTCGTACCAGTGTTTTTCTATTGATAGCATTCCAAAGTCATACTGTTCTAGTAATTTATTCGTAAGTAAGGTACAACAAAAACTTAGGCTGTGTCTGGTTTTGATGATTTCTTTACCTGATGATTTAAAATTCAGGTATGGAAAGTTAATCTTTCCTTCGCGATCTTTGGTAACAGCTGCGACCATTCCGCAATTGCTCAGTTCTTTCGAAAGCCTGATTAATTCCTTGAAAGTTTCTTTCTTAACTTCAACATCCGATTCAACAATAATTAATGGCAAATTTAATTCAAGGGCTTTTTCCTGCGCCATTTGTAAAACTAACCGGTAATTGGGTGAAGGAGTAGTTGTTATATCGGATAAATTGATCAACTTAAAATTATACTGGGTTTGGAGATCCTTAAGACGCGAGGTGGTTTCTTCTGTACTGAAGTCATTATAAATATAATAGAGAAATTGTCCATCTGATTGATAAACTGAATGAATGGTCTCAATTGTAGTTTCCAATGAGTCTTTTACGGGTGTTATTATTAGTGCTTCGTACATTGAAGATTTATCTTTCTAAGCATTTTAAGGATTGGAAACAACATTGAAAACAAGGCCGAATTTTGCTCCAAGTTTATGCAAATCCTCTACTACCTCATCATGCAAAGGTATTCCATTTTTTCGACGTTCAATAGTTAATTCTCTTTCAGGATCGCCTGGAATGAGGACTCGTTCTTGTCCAGCGACAGTTTCGGCTTTTCTGAAGGTCTGAATCCAATTATCCATGTGTGCTTTAAACTCAGACGCGGGACGGAAAGCATCAATTCTGATTGCTCCAAGGAAATGACCTATTCCATTGCCAACCGGATTGGCAGGTGGTTCCAGAAATGGGACAAATGGTGGTACCCATGGGCCATAATTTGCTCCGGAAAGAACTGCCGAAAAAATGTCGACCATTGCTCCCAGGCAATATCCTTTGTGGCTGCCATGCTCCCGATCACCGCCCAATGGGAGCATCGAACCACCCTTTCGTAACGAAAATGCATCAGTTGTTGGCTGTCCATCTTTGTCTTGTGTCCAACCGAGTGGGGCATCTTCTCCTTTTCTTTGAAGCACTTCAAGTTTTCCATTGGCGACGGTTGTTGTTGCCATATCAATTACAAGTGGCGGTTGTGATAAGGCTGGTATTGCGACAGCTATTGGATTGGTTCCGAGAAACCTGCTTTTGGAAAAAGTTGGTGCGACCAACGGACTGGCATTCGTCATCGAAATACCAATCATATCGTGTTCAAGCGCTAACATTGAATGGTACCCTGCAATTCCGTAGTGATTGGAATTTTGAACTGCTACCCATCCTGTTCCCCCAATTTTTGCCTTGTTAATTGCAATTTGCATTGCATAAGGAGCTGTAACCAGGCCTAGGCCCAAGTCACCATCGAGTACTGCTGTGCTTGGCGTTTCATGTATGATTTTCATTTCGGGAGTTGAGTTCAACCTTTTTAACTCCCAGAGTCTGACATATCCGCTTAATCGGGCTACGCCATGCGAATCTATTCCACGTAGGTCAGCCTGATTTAAACAATCGGCGGCAACTTTTGCTTGCTCGTCCGGACAATCCATACATTTGAATACCTGGAATGTATAGTCACGTAAATAATTTGCGTCAAAGATCTTCATCGGCTATGTCCTGTTAAAATCTCTGGCTGAAGCCTGGTT
>JBBIUJ010000514.1:0-1995 GCA_037440345.1 Prolixibacter sp. | reverse complement strand
ATATGGTGCTCGCGCAGCTTTTGGCGTTGTGCTGATTACTTCAAAAACAGGGAAAAGAGACGAAACTGTCAGGGTAACCTATTCTAATAACTTCGCATGGGCTACTCCTGCTAATCTTCCAGAGATGGCACCTGCCTGGCAAAGTGGTTTGGCTTATCTAACCGCAGCGCGTCATAATAATCCATCCACACAATATGTTGGCACGATTGGAGGCCTTCGGTATAATGACGATATCATTGCCAAGATGAAAACATGGTCTGAAACCTATGGTAAGGGAGAAGGATTATCCAGGGAAATGGAACGAGGACGTGATTTTGAAATGTTCAACGGATACATGGAAGCCTATCGTGACTGGGATATTGCAAATTTGTTCTTTAGTAAATGGACCCCACAACAGAATCAGAATTTCTCGGTAAGTGGCGGCTCTAAATCAACAAGTTACAGTATAAGTCTTGGTTATCTTGACCAGACAGGTATCTTTAAGGCTAAACCTGATAGCTATAACCGCTACAACGTTAATGCCAGCATCAATTCTGATGTAAATAAGTGGTTGACAGTGAGATTGAGAACTCAATTGTCCAAAACTGATTTTGCCACTCCATTCTCTCTGAGTGGAGGTACCTATACTCCTCTATTCACTTTATATCGCTGGCAACCCTCTTACCTCTATGGTACTTTCCAGGGTTTGCCTTTCCGCAATCCTGTAAATGAGTACGAACAAGCCAAATACCAAACCAAAGATATTTGGTACAATCGCTATTCTATGGGTGCAACCCTGAAACCAATAAAAGGACTTTCTGTTGATTTTGATTATACCTACATAACGAACCACGAAGGCAACAATACAATCGGGGGAATACCTTGGGCGTTGGATATTTATACAGCACCAAATGCAGCAAACGTAGCCGATCCAACTACCATGTATAAAGCATATACCACCTCTTATGATTACGTTTCAGCCGATGATGGCCGTACTGAGGGTTATGTTATGAACAGTATTATCTCTTATGAGAAAGCCATTAAAGAACATAGCTTTAAAATTATGGCCGGTACCAACATTGAGTCATCAGAATACAGATATCATTGGTCCCAACGGAAAGGGGTTCTGGATTATACACATCCCGAAATAGCTCTGGCAACCGGCGATCAATTTGTGGCAGGATCTCATTCACAAACTGCAGTTGCCGGATTCTTTGGTCGTGTAAATTACGCTTTCAAAGATCGCTATCTTGTTGAGTTGAATGGTCGTTATGATGGTACATCCAAGTTTTTTGGCAAAAATCAATGGGGATTTTTCCCTTCTGTATCAGTTGGATACCGTATTTCGGAAGAACCTTTCATGAAATCTTTGAAACCTTATCTTACTTCTCTAAAGCCAAGAGCATCATGGGGTAGAGTAGGAAATCAGGATGTACCTTCCGGACAGTTTTTGTCTAATATTGGTGTAGGAACATCTTCCTGGTTAATTGGCAACAAGAATACCTCTTATGCGGGAGTTCCATCCACCCTGAATCCTGTATTAACCTGGGAAACTGTTCAAACATTAGACTTTGGAGCTGATGCCCGCCTGTTTAATGATAAAATGGGTGTCAATTTCGATTGGTTTCAACGGAAAACACTTAATATGTTAGGTGCAGGACAAGTTGTGCCAAGTTCATTTGGCGGAAGTTCCCCAATGGTTAATTATGGTGAATTAACTACGAATGGCTTTGAAATTGCCATTGATTACAATCACACTTTTAAGAATAACCTGCACATCTTATTAACTGCCAGTTTATCTGATTACAATACCAAAATAACGAAGTTTGCTTCAGCCTCTGACCCCAACGTATACAACAATTATGAAGGAAAAACCATTGGAGAAATATGGGGTTATACCACTGACAGACTTTTTCAGGTCTCCGATTTTGATCTGAATACAACTACCAATAAATATGTTTTAAAAGCAGATTTGCCCGCTCAGACCTTGCTTGAAAGCAGTAGTTTTACTTTTGC
>JBBIUJ010000513.1:0-2007 GCA_037440345.1 Prolixibacter sp. | reverse complement strand
AACCTTAGTAATTTAGTTGACTTATGCAATCAAAAATACTGCCAATTTTGGCTTTCCTTGCGGCCTCCTGTGCGACGGTTGTGAAAGAGACCGGTGAAGAAGCCATACTATACAAGAACATTGAAAAGCATATCGCAACCTTATCTTCCGACCGTTTTGAAGGGAGGATGCCTACCTCACCCAGTGAGAAAATCACCATAGATTACATTGCCTCACAGATGAAGGAGATTGGTCTGGAACCGGCCGCCAACGGTAGCTATTTTCAGGAAGTTCCGTTGCTTTCAGTGCGTTCGACCATCTCCAATACCCTCGATTTTGAGACACCCAAAGGAGCGCTAAATTTCCGGAAAATGGTCGACTATGTATCATTTTCGAGAAGGGAGGAAGCAGAACTATCGCTCGAACATTCTGAATTGGTTTTTGCCGGATTTGGCATCACCGCGCCGGAATACAACCGGGATGATTTCCAGGGGATGGATCTGAATGGCAAAACTATCCTGGTCTTTGTCAACGATCCGGGATACGGAACCAACGACTCCTACTTCAAAGGCAATACCATGACCTATTATGGCCGGTGGACCTACAAATTTGAAGAAGCAGCACGCCGTGGGGCGAAAGGTTGCCTGATTGTCCATGAAACAGGTCAGGCTGGATATCCATGGAATGTTGTGCGCAATGGAGGTGAATCAACAAAGCTCTACCTGAAATCCGAAAACGGGTATAAGGATCGCTGTTCACTGGAGGGTTGGATCACTAAACCTGCAGCGGAGCAATTGTTTGCCTCCTGTGGAATGAGCTTCGGGCAGGCTAAAACTATGGCTCTGAAAAAAGATTTTAAGCCGGTGGTTTTGCCGGTAAAAGTATCCGGCAAGATCTTCAACCATTTTGAAAATAAAACAACCAGCAATGTCTGCGGGTTGATTCGTGGCAGCAAACACCCCGATGAGGTGGTTGTCTATACTGCCCACTGGGATCATCTCGGTATTGGCACCAAAGTGAATGGCGACAGCATCTACAACGGTGCCACCGACAATGCCAGCGCAGTAGCCTGGATGCTGGAGATGTCCAGGGCTTTTAAAACTTCAAAGCCGGTCGACCGCTCCATCCTGTTCCTATCAGTTACCTGCGAGGAGTCCGGACTGTTGGGATCCGGTTACTATACCGAACATCCATTCTTCCCCATGAACAAAACTGTAGCCGTGATCAATACCGATGTGCTGTTGTTTCTGGGAAAATTTAAGGACGTTATGCTTACCGGTTCCGGACAATCGGAACTAGATGGCTGGGTTGAGAAAGAAGCGGTCAAACAGGGCCGTTACCTTGCTCCTGATCCCAATCCTGAGAATGGAATGTTTTTTCGTTCCGATCAGTTTCCGTTTGTCAAGCAGGGCGTTCCGGCCATCTATGCCAAAGGTTATGTGGATGCTGAAAAATATGGCAAAGTGGAGACCATGAAGCTGGTAGATCGTTACTGGAAAGAAACCTACCATACACCTTCTGATGAATATCATTCTGAAATGGCCGATCTGAGTGGCGTGGTGGAGGATGCCAAACTGTTGTACCATGTTGGCACCAACCTGGCTAATTCAACGGAATGGCCGGCATGGAACATTGATTCAGAATTCAGGGCCGTGAGGGAACAGTCGCGGAGATAAAATGGCCTTTTCTTTGTCACTTTTTGTCGTCACAAAAAGTAACCAAAAAAGACTTGACAAAACTAACTCACTCCGCCTGCGGCTTCGCTCAAACAGCTTTTTGTCTCAAAGGAATTTGTCGGTTGACGCTTCGCGCTCATGAAATTATAAAATACTCATAATCAGTCTAATACCCTCATGGTTTGTGCGGATATGCAATCTCTGGCCGAACATATAAAGCTTTATATGTTTTATTTTCAGTCAATCAGGATTATGAAATTTATATATCCAACTCATTATCAAAATATTGCGTTATACAAAGATGAATTTTCGATAAATTGTACGGACACATAATACAATTCTGCGCTAGAGA
>JBBIUJ010000512.1:0-2064 GCA_037440345.1 Prolixibacter sp. | reverse complement strand
CTATTTCTTAAGAACTTTAGTTGAGCGGGAAACGAGACTCGAACTCGCGACCCCGACCTTGGCAAGGTCGTGCTCTACCAACTGAGCTATTCCCGCTTGATTGCACCCCCGGACACGGTTAGATGCCCAGATATTGCGGGTGCAAATATAAAAACTTTTTCTTTCAGAAAAAATGAAAAGTGAAAAATGAAAAGTGAAAATGAGAGGAAGGCCCCATTTTTCACTTTTCATTTTTCACTTTTCATTTTTATCTTATTCACTCTTCTTCAACGGTATAATCCCGCCCATCTCCCCCATCACATTTACCAGGTCGGATCCTGTAGGAACGACAATTTTGGCGTTGTCTTTCAAAGAGGTCTCCATGGCCTGTATACGGCGCAAAAGCTGGGCATTTCCAACAAAAAATTTCTCTGCTGCCTCATTTACCAGTTGTATGGCCTGTGCTTCACCTTCAGCGCGCAAGATTGCGGCCTGCTTGATCCCTTCGGCTTTCCTGATCTCAGCACGTTTCTCCCCGTCTGCCTTGGTTTCGGTGGCGGTAGCATAGTCGATGGCAGCAATTTTCTCATTCTCGGCCTTTACAATTTTGTTCATGGTCTCCTGCACATCTTTCGGCGGATCAATTTCTTTCAGTTCCGTACGTACAATTTCGATACCCCAATTCCGGGTCTCCTCCAGTAAAGTGGAGTGCAGTTCCTTGTTGATTTTGCCCCTTTCGCTGTTGGCAGATTTCAGGGTCATGGTACCAATGATGTTACGAAGCGTGGTCCTGGCAAGGTTGACTATCTGATATTCAATACTGTTGACATTGTACTGCGAGTTTTTGACACTATCTTCGTCCGATTTAATTTTAAAATAGACCTGTGCATCGACCCTGGCATTCAGGTTGTCATTGGTAATGATCTCCTGAGGCTCGGCATTGATCATCTTCTCCGTGATATTGATGACAAACATCCGATCGATGACCGGAATAATCCAGTTAAAGCCAAATGAGGCAAAATGGTGGTACTTACCCAATCTTTCAACCAAGGCCCGATGCGTTGGCCTGACGATTCTAATTCCGGCAAAAAAGAAAAGAATAACGATAGTGATTCCAAGTACAACAACTGGTTCCATAATTTTTGTATTTAAATTGATAATTAGCGGCTTAAGGAAGGATAGCCTACATACAAATATAAACAAAAAATACCATTTAAATAAATTTATTGATCATAAAAATTCATTGTTCGAATAAAATTTTCTTTATAAAATCTTTATACTATCCTTTAATTCTTAACAATTGCCTTATAAAATGATGCCTTTCTTTGCCACTGAATTCAAGAATTGATATTTTAACATGACAGAAGCGGAAGAAAGTTACCCGTTCATTGGAAAATTTAAGAACATCTTTATCGGAAAGGCCAAAGCCATTCAAGATAAATCAATATTCCACAAGCTCTCGTTGGTTGCCTTTTTTGCCTGGATCGGACTGGGGGCCGATGGAATTTCCTCCTCCTGTTACGGGCCAGAAGAGGCTTACCGTAACCTGGAAGGTCATACGATGCTGGCAATTTTTGTAGCGCTTGGCACCGTGTTTACAATTTTCATCATCAGCACCAGCTACAGCCAGATCATTAAGCTCTTTCCGCAAGGAGGCGGAGGATATCTGGTTGGAAGCAAACTTCTTTCACCCACTGTCGGGATGATTTCAGGTTGTGCCCTTATCATCGATTATGTATTAACCATTACTATATCAGTCTCCAGTGGAACAGACGCTCTTTTTAGTTTCCTTCCTGAATCCATGCTGGTATACAAACTCGGTGTTGCTATTGGCGGCGTCTGTCTGCTTATTTTATTAAACCTTCGGGGAGTCAAGGAATCAGTGGTATCCCTTACCCCCATCTTTGTGATTTTTATCGCCTCGCACGTATTTGTAATCATCTATGCCATTGCCCTTAAGGCCGGCGACTTCCAGGTTGTTTCGCATGAAACATCCACGCAGTTACACTCCTCCATCAGTCAATTGGGCATCTGGGGTACATTGTTTATCATTCTGAAAGCATACAGCATGGGCGCCGGAACTTT
>JBBIUJ010000511.1:0-2069 GCA_037440345.1 Prolixibacter sp. | reverse complement strand
CTCCGGTGAAGACAAAGAGGTTACCATGGACGAGGTAAACCTGGTGAACGAATATGTTCAGGAGATGGCCGGAAACAATGCTGACCTGATCCACGGAATCGCTGTAGACCCTTCTCTCGGTGATGCACTGACCGTTACTGTTGTAGCTACGGGATTTAAAAGCAGCTCCATTCCTGAATTCAGGACCGGCATCGCTGAGGAGAAGGTTCGGGTCTCCATCGGTGATGATATGTCTGACAGCAATCACCCCTCATCAAAATCCGAAACCTTCTTCGCAGGAGAAGAGACCGGCGGACATGAGTGGACGGACGATCCGCAGGAGTCGGTCATCAACCGGCTCTATCCCAAGCGGATGATCGATCCATTCTCCGGAGCCCCGGAGGTTGTTAAAAAAGTGATGCATGTCGATTTTTACAACCAGACGGAAGAGTACATCAACGAGCTGACAAAAATTCCGGCCTTTGAGCGACGCAGGATGAAACAACAGAAACCCGGAAATATTGCCGGCAGTGGCAAGTCGATGTCGCGCTATTCCATCTCCAACAATTCGGAAGATGGACTAAAGCTTAGGAAGAACAACTCGTTTTTGCACGATAAAGCGGATTGAATAAATGTGAAAATTGGGAAATGTGAAAATTGTAAGAACGTCATAATCAGTATTTGTTCAAATCTCATAACTCATATCTCATAACTCATATCTCATAACTCTCAACCGAAATGTCAATATTTGATCAGGTAAACGACGACATCCGTGCAGCCATGCTGGCACGTGATAAGGAGCGGCTCGAGGCTGTCAGGAATATCAAGAAGGTGTTGCTGGAGGCCAAGACTGCCAAAAGTGGGGCAGAGGATCTTTCCGATGAGGATGCCATCCGTGCAATATCCAAACTTGCCAAACAGGGACGCGATTCTGCCGAAATCTATATTTCGCAGAAACGGGCCGATCTGGCCGACTTTGAGATGGCCCAGGTAAAAATTTACGATGGGTACCTTCCAAAGCAGATGACCGGGGATGAACTTAAAACTGCTGTTCAGGCCATCATCGCTGCTTGTGGCGCTACCTCGATAAAAGAGATGGGGAAGGTGATGGGAATTGCCTCGAAAGAGCTGGCCGGGAAAGTGGATGGGAAATTGATTTCCGAAATGGTCAGAAGCCTCCTGGGTTAAATCTTTCTATCCGACATTTTCTATATTTAAATTAAAATTGGTATGTTTGGGTCGTTCAAATCCCTGACATACCTTTTTGTTTAACTTAAATCTCGCGTAAAATATGAGAACAATATTGTTGATTACCCTTCTTGTTGTATTGGGTATATTGAAATCACAGGCACAGAAAGATACCACCGCCACCATTGATTTGTTGGGGGAAATGAACAAAACCGCACCCGAAAAGACCAAACTGTTGCCTGATAAAATACTTTTCACCCAACGGATTTTCTGGGGGGAGAAGGGGTTGATGCGCAATTTTAATGCATTTGAACTGACCCCGGAAAAAAGGGCGAAGGAGCTGAAAGTAAGAAGGACGATGCTGGTCGCCCACCAGGTAATGGGTATGCTCACCTTAGGAGGGATGGTTGCACAAGGCATCGTTGGTGCAAAGCTTTATAACGCCAGCGGTTCCAATTATCAAAGTCTGAAGGATACACATGAAGGATTGGCTGCTGCGGTCAACGTCGGTTATTTTAGTACAGCAGCTTTGTCGCTTTTTGCACCTCCCAAAATGCTAAACGAGCGAAAAGGATATAGCAGCATCAAACTTCACCGCGGTTTGGCAATCGTCCATTTATCGGCGATGATAGCGACGAATATACTGGCAGGTTCGCTGGAGGGCAATCCCAACCTTCGCCCATACCACCGAGCGGCTGCCTATACCGCTTTCGGGGCCTTTGCCGCTTCGATGATCGTTATCAAGTTCTAGGTTGGAATTTGCTTTCAAATTGTATCTTTGACTTATTGACAAACACCGTAAGATATGAAGGCATGGCGTTGGTTACAGTTGTGATTTGCTTTCAAATTGTATCTTTGACTTATTGACAAACACCCAAAGATGTTTTTAAAGCTAACATCAC
>JBBIUJ010000510.1:0-2124 GCA_037440345.1 Prolixibacter sp. | reverse complement strand
CTCAGCGCTTCCTGCCCAAACGGCCCCCTATCTGCAGCCATCTGTTGAAATCGATCTGGACCGACCAATGGAGGAGGTAAGAAAAGAGCTCTCCAAATATCCGGTAAAAACACGTTTAAGCCTCAAGGGAACCCTCATTGTGGCCAGGGACATTGCCCACGCCCGTATCAAAGAGATGATTGACAAGGGCGAGGAGATGCCCGAATACTTCAAGAAATATCCGGTTTATTATGCCGGCCCGGCCAAAACACCCAAAGGCATGGCCTCCGGCAGTTTCGGTCCCACCACGGCAGGCCGGATGGACAGTTACGTGGAGTTGTTCCAGTCGCAGGGCGGTTCACTTATCATGCTGGCCAAAGGGAACAGGTCCAACCAGGTAACAGCAGCCTGCAAGAAATATGGGGGCTTTTATCTTGGCTCCATAGGCGGTCCGGCGGCAATATTGGCGAAAAACAGCATCAAATCGGTCGAAGTGATTGATTTTCCGGAACTTGGCATGGAAGCGATCCGAAAAATCACGGTAGTCGATTTTCCCGCCTTTATCATTGTCGATGACAAAGGAAATGACTTCTTTGCAGCCCTAAAATAGCCCTGCGTAACCATTTTCAGGGAATTAAGTATAAGAGGATTATTGTTCTTTCAACCAATTTCAATTAATCCTTTAATACACTAAAAATGACAACTGTAAATGTCTATTTGAATTTTGACGGCAATTGTGAAGTGGCCTTCAATTTTTACAAATCAGTATTTGGAGGCGAATTTCCATATATTGGAAGATACAAGGAGATACCGGCACAAGAAGGTAAATCATCATTTCCCATAGAAATGGGAGAGAAAATCATGCATGTCTCCTTACCAATCAGTAAAGAGACCATGATCATGGGCAGTGATATCGGTGGGGATTGGGCCTCAACTTTTAACAAAGGAAATAACTTCTCGATTTCAATTACCACGGATAGCAAAGAAGAGGCAGACCGATTATTTAATAGCCTTTCATCCGGCGGATTGGTTACAATGCCAATGGAAAATACATTCTGGGGAGACTATTTTGGTTTTTTTACCGACCAATTTGGTATCAACTGGATGGTAAGTTTCGCTGCTGGTCAGCAGAAATAACTAAGATGATATATTTCAAGCATTGAAAAAGATATTGATCATTCACGCGCATCCGGAACAACTCTCTTTTTGTTCCGGATTGAAAGGTGTTGCCATACAACACTTTTCCGAAAAGGGAGACGAGGTAAAGGAGAGCGATCTCTATGCCATGGGTTTTGACCCGGTTGGCGATCAGCGCGATTTTAAAAGCCTGTCCAATCCAAACTTCTTCAAGTATCAGGCAGAACAGATTCATGCTTGCAAGACAGATAATTTTACCGATGACTTACAGACAGAAATGGACAAACTGGTCTGGTGTGACCTGCTGATATTCAATTTCCCTTTGTGGTGGTTTGGCCTGCCTGCGATCCTCAAAGGGTGGGTCGACCGGGTTTTTGCCATGGGACTGGTCTATGGTGATGGTCGAGGGGTATATGAAAATGGAATATTCAAAGAAAAAACAGCCTTTGTGACCATGACTACCGGAGGTCCGGAAATGGCCTATACCTCCACCAGTAATGGTGACCTAGGAGTCATTCTTTTCCCGGTCCACCATGGCATGTTTTATTTTGCCGGCATGACGGTATTACCTCCCTTTATCAGCTGGAGCCCTGCCAGGATGAGTCAGGAAGAACGAATCACTGAATTGAACCGATACAAAAGCTATTTAATATCATTAGACTCCATAAAGCCCATATACACAAACAGATAATAAAAGTCTGAGTTCAATCAGATTTTTTTTTGCGTTTTTTTACTGATTTTTTTGTGAAAGCAAAAAAAGGGCTATCTTTGCAACACTTTTAAAGAAAAGGGAGCTTAGCTCAGCTGGTTCAGAGCATCTGCCTTACAAGCAGAGGGTCGCTGGTTCGAATCCAGCAGTTCCCACAAGAAGGGTTATCGCGTTGGTGGTAACCCTTTTTTCATACTCCCCACATATGGCATTCACTTACATTTTGCATTCACAACTGCTTAACAAATATTATATTGGATCCACTCGAAATTTGTTGGAGGAGCTGGTTGAAAAGCACT
>JBBIUJ010000509.1:0-2202 GCA_037440345.1 Prolixibacter sp. | reverse complement strand
AAGGGAGATCCCATCTGGACACACATGGGGCACTCGTGGAAGATCAATTACCATACGGTGAGGGCTGTGATTCAGAGTATTAATAGGATGGATATCTTGTTGAAATAGATTGAAATAGATTGAAATTTTTATTACTGATAGCTAACCGCTTAATTTATAACTATTAACATCACAAAATGAAATACAAAGGCAGATACGAAGTATTTGATCCGGCTCAGATCAAAACATATCCCGTAAAAGGAAGAACCAATAAAGTTAAATACAGCGATCTCAGGGAAATTAATGAGGTATTGAATTCGATCATTGATCTTCCCGAAGAGGTAAAAAGGAATATAGAGGCTTTGGCACATGAGATCATCGAACGAAGGGAAAAAGGGCAACCGATCCTTTTGTTTACAGGGGGTCACCTGGTTAAAAATGGGTTGAACCGTTTGCTGGTCGACCTGATTCGAAAAGGTCTTTTCACGATCATCTCCGGAAACGGGGCAACCTCCATTCATGATTTCGAACTGGCATTAATGGGCGAGACGAGTGAATATGTACCCCAGGCTTTGGAAAAGGGAGAGTTTGGAATGGCCTATGAATTCAATTTTATCAATGCGGCATTGAGTGTCGGGAACAAGAACAAACTTGGATACGGGGAGTCTGTCGGAAAGATGATCTGTAAGAAATCTTTTCGTAAAAAAGTGGCTAAATATTTGGGAATTGATCCTGCTGAAATCAACTTTGCTCATCCCGAGTTGAGCATTGCAGTTGCCTGTTACGAAAGGAAAGTGCCCTTCACGGTTCATGTAGGAATTGGAACGGATGTTTTGGATCAGCATTTCTGGTTTGATGGCTGCGCCAAAGGCGGATGTTCGGGGAGGGATTTTCTGATTTATACGAAGGAGGTTTCCAGGTTGATGAAGGGAGGGGTGATTCTCAATATTGGAAGCGCTGTTACTGGTCCGGAAGTCTTTTTAAAAGCGGCATCCATGGTTGGTAATGTGAAACAGACCCCGAACGATATCCTGACTGCCAATTTTGACCTTAGACAATATAAACCAGAAACGGCTACCAATGAAACTACCGTTGGATATTATTTCAGGGACCAAAAGAGTATTGTAACGCGCATTCCGCAGGCTTACGGAGGTAAGGGCTTCTACATTGAAGGAAATCAGATTCAAACAATTCCCTATCTTTATCAACAACTCATCAAATTACTCTAGTCACTCTAGTCAATTTAGTTCACTTTAGTCACTGCTTTTTATAACTAAACTAACATTTCATGAACTTATCATTAACCTCGCTCGACTGGTTTGTCTTCACTTTTGTGATGGCTGGCAGCATGGCTTTTGGACTGTGGATGGCCTACCGGAAGAAAGCCAGCGAGAACAGTTCCAACTTCTTTTTGGGTGGGCGAAAAATTGCCTGGCCCATTGTAGGCGCCTCACTTTTCGCTACCAACATTGGTGCGGAACATCTGGTTGGGCTTTCGGGAGATTCATACAGGTATGGACTATCGGCAGGATCCGTAGAATTGACGACTGCCATTACACTGGGTTTTGCCTGTGCCATCCTGTTTCCCTATTACATGAAGAACAAGATCTTCACCATTCCGGAGTTTCTGGAGTTAAGATACGACCGGCGTGCCAGAACTTTTTTCTCCGGATTAATGTTGATCATCAGTGTGATGACCAAACTGGCATTTACCCTTTTTGCCGGAGCGCTCGTACTCAACAGTATTCTGGGATGGAATGTGATGACCACCGTCTTTATCATTGGGGCGGCCGTGGCTGTTTTCACCATCATCGGAGGATTTACAGCTGTGGCCTATACTGATGCTATCCAAGTGATTATCATTATTCTGGGTTCGTCCATCATGCTTTTCTTCGGTTTGGAAAAGGTGGGTGGCTGGAGTGCTTTGATGGAAAAAGTTCCCGAAATGATGAAGATTTCTAAACCAATATCAGATCCGGTCTATCCTTTCTGGGGAATCCTGGCCACTGCTTTCTATGCCGGGATCTTCTATTGGGGAATCGACCAGGTGAATGTACAACGCACCTTGTCTGCCCCAAACTTGAAAAACGCACGTTGGGGAGCCATGTTTGCCACTTTCCTTAAATTGTTTCCAATATTCATTTTTGCACTCCCCGGTGTTATTGCGTATGCCTTATACCCCAATGAGTTGCAGGGTGATGCAACCAAGCAGACTTTCGTTTT
>JBBIUJ010000508.1:0-2209 GCA_037440345.1 Prolixibacter sp. | reverse complement strand
AATAAACAGAGGTACTCCTTATCAAATAGAATATCAAACAACATAAAATATTTCAAAGAACATTTGTTTAAACCATAGAAATCTTTGTGGTGAAATAGTAAACTTTACCACGAAGGACACGAAGGTTGTCACGAAGGCCACTAAGTGAGATAGTTTCTCATTACAAATAAAACTGCCTGTCCATGAGGATCAAGTATTTGCTTCTTCCAGTACTATTTTTGCTTGCCCTTGACGTTTATGCCCAGGATTCGGATAAAGGTATCCTAAACACCTTTCATTCCATTTCGAGCAATGATATGCTCAGGGATGTCGCCGAATTGACATCTGCCAAATATGGGGGCAGGTTATCAGGATCTCCGGGTTATCTGCATGCAGCTCAATGGGTTGCCGATGAACTAAAGAGGGCAGGAGTGAAGTCGGGCGTTAATGACGGCTCCTATTTGCAGTATTTTCCCAACGCATACAGTATCGTTCATAATCCAGGTACGGTTACGCTGCTTGCCGGGAAGGGAAATTCGCGCAAGGAGTACCATTTTCCGGATGACTTTTTTCCGGGTTCCAATTCCGCTTCAGGAAAGATCACAGGCGATTTGGTTTATGTTGGTTACGGGATTTCGGCGCCAGAACTGGGCTACGACGACTATAGTGGTATCGATGTCAAAGGAAAAATCTTGTTGATGGAGACTGGAGTTCCCTACGGTAAAAATGACAGTACTCTGCTCAAATGGGAACCTTACAGTTATCACCGGTACAAGTTTCAACATGCCAGAGAGCTTGGAGCCAAGGGTCTATTGTATGTCAGTAAGATTGCAAATCCCAACACCTCTTTTCTGAAGGGATTTGTCTATGCCCATGTTGGGGATTCTGTCGCAATTGATTTTTTTGCCGGGACCGGCCACCAATACATTGAAACAAGGAACAATATTGCCAAACTGGTTCAACCAAACTCCTTTGCGTTAAATAAAAAGGTGCAAATTTCGGCCTCTACATCCTATTTCCCGGATAGCCGCTCTTGCAATGTGGTTGGAATCATCGAAGGTTCGGATCCCAAACTGAAAGAGGAAGCAATCATTACGGGGGCTCATCTTGACGCAGTAGGAAGTCCGGGGGCACTCTTTCCCGGCGCACTCGACAATGCCTCGGGGTCCGTTGATATCCTGACTGCTGCCAGGGCTTTGGCTGCTTCGCCGGTAAAACCAGCACGTACCATCATTTTCATCTTTTTTGGAGGGGAGGAGTGTGGCCTTTACGGATCAAAAACATTCGTTGAAAGTCATCTATGGTCCAAAGAGAAGGTGGTCTGTATGATCAACCTCGACATGGTAGGAAATGGTACCGGCTTTTCTATGGCCAATGGCAAGACTTTTCCAACAATTCTAAATCATTTTTCGGTTGCCAACGAAAAATACCTTCACCGCGACTTCACCGCATCGGGAGTTCGTGTCAATTTCGGCCGGCCCCGCACCGATGGCGCCATTTTCGAGAAAGCCGGATACAAGGTCATTCATCTTTATACCACGGGAACGGTAAAAACAGTCTATTACCATCATCCGCTTGATACGACGGATGCGCTCACACCAGAAATCATGGAAGACGCGGCCAAGCTGCTCTATCTTGGGGTACTTGATCTCGCCAATGACAAGTAAAATGCCTAATGATTGAAAATTAAACCAATATCTCCTTTATGAAAACTAAAATCTTCGCTTTCCTAAAAGAATTAAGTGAGTTTGTTCGTAAACCAATTGTTAGAAAAATGTCCCTTTTAATCATTGGATTTACTTCGACGATCTGGTTTCTGGTAAGGGTAATTCCAAAGCCCTCCAGGGCTACCTATCCCTGCATGCAAGCTGCTGCTCCAATGATGTCGGGTTTTGTTGTCTGGTTATTGGCGCTTTTTGGAACCTCTTTCGCCTTTAAAAAGGCCAGGCAAAGATGGCTTGAATCCAGGTATTTTGTTGCCGGATTGTTTGTGGTTGTGGGCAGTGTGGCGCTCTTTGCAATGATGTCAAAATCTACTTTTGAGGCAAGTGCAACGACCAACGCATTGGAAATCTGGTATAAACCAAATATCCCGCTAGGAACAGCAAAAGGAATACATCCCGGCAGGGTGGCATGGGGTCATAATTCCAATATCGCATCGTGGGATGGCAAGACAGGATTTTGGTGGGAAGATCGTTTCAATAACCAGAGAGAGACAGACAAGCTTTTC
>JBBIUJ010000507.1:0-2237 GCA_037440345.1 Prolixibacter sp. | reverse complement strand
TTTCAGGGGATCTTCCTCCCTTGCAGAAATTGTGGATACCATACAACATGTCGAGTCAAGCAACAAGGGGCTACAACTTCCGGTATCGTATGGGGCAGGTTTCTCCTACTCCATCAAATCCAAAATCACATTTGGTGCAGATGCCCTGTTTCAGCAATGGAAAGGGAGCGAGTTTTTGGGTCAACCGGTTACCTATCTTACGAACAGTAGTAAATATTCGGCCGGGTTCGAATATACCCCAAATCTTTACTCGATACGTAGTTACTGGGAAAGAGTCCAGTATCGCCTGGGCGGTTTTATTGAGAATTCCTATCTAACCCTCAACGGATCTCAGATCAAGGGAGTCGCGGCAACCTTTGGTATTGGTTTACCATTGGGCCGGTCGATGTCAATGCTGAATATTTCGGGCGAAATAGGGCAATTAGGTACAACACAGAACAATTTGATCAAAGAAACATACGGTAAAATTACGGTACACTTCATGTTACATGACCGGTGGTTCTTTAGAACAAAATTTGACTAGATCATAACCGATCCTTCGATGGTATACTTATTGAGACGATTTCAGTTATTTGCCTTCTGCTTTACTTTTGGGATACTGAGTATCAATGCAAGTCCCAGGGTATTAAAAGGAACCGTATATCGCAACGGGAAACCGGCCTCCGGAGTAGTGGTGACAGTACACAAATCCAGGGCCACCTATTTTACCAGTTTTGATGGTAAATATGAGTTGAAGGCAGATACAAAATCACAGTGGATTAAGTTTACCTTTAACGATCAGTCGACAAAACTGGATATTGATCCAAACGGTAGTGACTACATCGATTGCGATCTCTCGGCAAAGAGTAAGAGTGCAGTTCCCGTCGGGACAATCCGAACAAATCCAAAGGAAAAGACTGATTAATATATCCGAGGAATAAAGGAGATCCTGGTAACTGCAAATTGAAAATAGACAATTTATAAGTCAGATACAAAATGGCCAATCATAGCATAAAAGATCAGCGCAAACAAAGCGGTCAACTATTTGGCAGCATCATCATTGGTTTTATTGTCATGCTGATGATTTCCGCCTGCCAGGTAAAAGTATCTACCGATATTCCCGCAGAGCTGTTAAACGAAACCAAAAAGCTAGATATAGAAGCCACAAATTTTGAGACTTTCTATACAGATTCGGGTGTCGTAAAATACCATTTACAGGCCCCGAAACTTTTGGTCTATGACAGTGAAAAACCTCCCTACAAAGATTTTCCTGATGGCTTTGTCATGCAACAATACGATCTTAACAGGAAGATCATATCCCAACTGTCGGGTAATCATGGAAAATATTTTGTGAATGAAAAAAGATGGGAAGCCAACGGGAATGTCATTCTTGTTAACAGTGAAGGCGATACACTAAGATCCGAAGAATTAAAATACAATCAGGCGCAGGATCTTATTTATTCCGATCAATTTGTAAGTATCAAAAAAAAGGACCAGTATCTAAGTGGTTCCGGTGGCTTTAAATCCGATACACAAATGTCGAAGTGGGCATTTATCAAAACAAAAGGGCATCTCTACGTAGAAGGTGCAGAATAAAACTGAACCAATACCATGAACGAGCTAACAATCATCCTTA
The DNA here is from genome assembly GCA_037440345.1 of Prolixibacter sp. Classification (GTDB taxonomy): domain Bacteria; phylum Bacteroidota; class Bacteroidia; order Bacteroidales; family Prolixibacteraceae; genus CAINVV01. Next base: position 622 of record JBBIUJ010000507.1, on the reverse strand, counting down.
TCACCATGTTAGCCTCCGCATTTTTCTCGGGGATGGAGATTGCCTTTTTCTCTTCCGACAAACTCCGGCTTGAACTCGACAAAGGAAAACACCGTCTGAGCGGAAAAATTATCGGGGTTTTCTATCAACATCCCGGACAATACATTGCAACACTTTTGGTTGGAAACAACATCGCGCTGGTGGTATACAGTCTGGCCTTTGCCAACCTGATGCATCCTTTTATTTCAGGGATGATTGTCAACGAAACCGTGAACTTGTTTATTCAGACCACCATCTCCACAATTCTGATCCTGATCGTTGCAGAATTCCTTCCCAAGGCAATTTTCAGGATTAATCCAAATTTGGCGCTGAACTTTCTTTCGTTACCGGTAGCCCTATTTTATCTCCTCTTCTATCCGATTACCAAATTCGCGATAGGTCTCTCTAAAATGGTTCTGAAATTTATCTTCAAAGTAAAAATCGAGCAAAAAAATGAGAACCGGGTATTTGGCCGAATTGATTTGAACAACCTCTTCGGCAGAATGGATGGGGTCAACTTAGCCCCAAGTCACAACATTGACAGCGAGATCAAACTCTTTCAAAACGCACTGGATTTCTCCAAGTTGAAGATCCGGGAGTGCAT
>JBBIUJ010000506.1:0-2240 GCA_037440345.1 Prolixibacter sp. | reverse complement strand
CGATCCAATCATGGTAATATAGGTATTGGCGGCAGGTTGTAGTATGGCCAACCCTGTCCCTATCGAGAAGAGTCCCAAAAGAAATAAGCCATAAGTCCTGGTTAGGGCGGCAGGCACAAAAATAAGAGCGCCCAAAGCCATTATCCAAAAACCAATCATGATCCCTTTTTTGAATCCAAACCTTTCCAACAAGTGTGCCGCCGGAATTGCCATTACAAAATAGGCGATGTAAAAGGCAAAGGCAACCAGCAAAGACTGGGCATTGTTTAATTCACACGAAATTTTAAAATAGGGAATTAAAATCGCGTTGATCCAGGTAGTGAAACCAAAAATAAAGAACAACAACGCAATGATCATGATTGATATTACCGTGTTTCGCGTGGATAGCGAACCTGCATTTACAACTTCCAACTTCCTTTTCATAAGAATATTTTATTAGGTCAGATAATAGTCAAGATTCTCACGGATAATTATATCCAGTGGGACGTACTGCGTTTTATTTGGCACAATCTTGTTCACCAGCAGATCGAACAGCGTTTTCACGGCACATACTCCCTGCTGGATCGGACTCTGGGAGATAATCCAATCAATACTCCCCTCTCTCAGACGGCTTATATTGTCTTCAACCAAATCGAAACCGATCAAGCGGATATCCAATTCATGGTCAGCATGAAAACCGGCTACCAAATGAGCTCTTGAGGTAGTGACAAATACCCCTTTTATATTTGGATTTTTGATATAGTATTTGGTCAATTCCTGCAAAATGAGGGTCCGGTCAGTTGAAGTGATGACCAGCGTGTTGATGGTGTGTACATATTCAGAGGCATTTTCTGCAAAGTAGTTATGAAAACCCTGTTCTATCAGTCTAAGGTTGGAAGAGTTTTCCATCCCCTTGACAATGTTCAGGACAAGTATCTGCTCTCCCGCACGCAGCATCGACATCATCAGTCTGCCAGCAACAAATCCGCTCCGCTCAACATTTGGTCCAATGTAACTGATGTTTTTTTGATTGGGGATGGCTGAATCAATAAAGACATATGGAATTTTACCCTTCTCCAGTTTTTTCACGAACAGAATACTTTCTTTGACGAACGAGGGGGCAAGAATGACTCCATCTGGTTTCAATTCAATAATTTTCCTGGCCTGATCGATGAAGGATGACTCGTCAAACAGACTAAAGTAGAATGTTTCAAGGGCAAACCCAAAGTCCTTGAATCCTTCTGCTGCCTGCTCCGCACCCTGAACAGGCAGTTTCCAATAATCATTCTCTGAGGAAATTTGCGGTACAAGAGCACAGACGGTAAATTGATTTCTTAAGGATAATGCACGGGCTAACATGTTTGGATTGAAATTGTACTCCTTGACTGCATCTTCAATCCGCTTCTTTTTATCTGCCGCAACCCTACCCCGGTTGTGGATCACCCGGTCTACTGTTCCGGCTGATACCTTCGCATATCTGGCAATGTCTTGTATGGTAATTCTTTTTGTCCCCATATCGAAAATACACTAATTGTAAACGGGCAGTACGCAATCGCAGGTCAGCCTATTCACTCCTTCTATTTTGGATTATTTTACTTTGTATTACCCCTTCTATGCTCCTGGGAAATATGATTATAAACCAACGAACCCTGGAAATATCTTTGCAAAGATAAACAAAAGACAATCAATATGATTGAAAAAGTGTGTTCGAACACACTTTTTCAATTAAAAAAATCCATCAGCAAACGTTAATTACTAAAATACAGTACAATAACAATTTTATTTTTTTTATATAATATTGCAAAACATCTAAATTTGTGTACGAACACAGCCAAATATAATTAATGGTTCAATTATCCGAAAAGGGATAATGTAAACCTTGTACTAAACATGTTTATTCATGAATTGGCGACAATCGGCCCTAAAACAGAACTAAACGCATAAAAAAAGTTATGAGTTATGCAGATTCACTCATAACTCATAACTTATAACTTAAAACTTATAACTCTTATTCCACCGTCCAAGTATTCCCGCTGGACAGTAACTGATCTACACAACTGATCCTCGATTTTGCTTTTGCTTCTGCAATTTGCTCAACCATCGCCTCGTTGTAAACTTTGGAAGGAACTGCGCGGATAACTCCCATGGCAACCGGGAAGTCCGGCAGTTTCATGTTAATGAGCGACTGGTGAAGAAATCCGTCCTGATCGGTCGCGTCGTGCACAAGAACATCTTCAGGTTTCGCGCCACCTTCACCCAGT
>JBBIUJ010000505.1:0-2249 GCA_037440345.1 Prolixibacter sp. | reverse complement strand
CTCTTCCGATCTTAATGTAAAAATTTGTTATATTAGTACCCGTTTAATAGGTCAACGGATTCTAATATGGAAAACCACATGATTAATATTGAGAGAATCAATTACTTTGTCCTTGCATTTTCTCAGTAGTTGTTTGGTTCTCTTCGATTTCTCTGGCTTATATAATCTGTATTACCAAAAAGCTTTTTATGATGCGTTTCATCCTTTGTTTGATATTTAGCCTCTTTGTATTTGCCTGTCAAACAGTTAGCAAAAAAATAAATGAAGCGGATCAAATTTTCCGCAATGTGTCCGACCAATTTATCCCAGACAGTCGGGAAGATTTGTTGCAGGTTCATTTCAGAATCAATGGCAAATCTTTGGTGGCAATAGGCGAAACGACCAATCCGGAAGCGAAAGCTGCACTACTTGCCCTGCTCAAAAATCTAAAAACACCCATCGAAGACAGCATCAAATTATTGCCAGATTCCACCCTTGAGAAAAATATCTGGGGATTGGTTACTGTCAGTGTATGCAACATCCGCTCAAATCCTGGTCACAGCTCTGAGATGTCGACGCAGGCAATTCTTGGCACGCCTGTCAGGATTCTGAAAAAATCAGGCTCATGGCTTTACATTCAAACCCCCGACCGTTACCTCGGCTGGGTAGATGACGATGCTGTGAAGTTGGCCGATCCAGCTGGTATGTCTGCTTGGAAAAATGGGAAGCGGTTCATCTATCTTCCCCTGAATGGTACAGGTACCGATCCCGTAACCAAAGAGGCAGTCACTGACCTTGTAGCAGGAAGCATCCTGAAACTGGATACCATTATCAAAGCCGAAGCTCTGCTCGAAATGCCCGATGGACGCAAATTGTGCGTGCCAGCCATTGACGGTATGGATTTTGATCGCTGGAAAAAGCAAACCGAGGCCAATCTGTTTTCATTAAGCAACACAGCCAGATCTCTGAGCGGTCGTCCCTATTTGTGGGGCGGTACCTCAAGCAAAGGGGTCGACTGTAGCGGCTTTGTAAAGACCGTCTTTTTTCTGAATGGTATCATATTGGCACGCGATGCTTCGCTGCAGTTCAGACACGGGCATTTTACCGATCCTCAAAATGGCTACAATGCACTTAAGCCGGGCGACTTGGTTTTCTTCGGAAGGAAGGTAAACGGGAACAAACCGGCCAGGGCAACCCATGTTGGAATGTATCTTGGAAACGGAGAGTACATTAACTCTTCCGGTTATGTGAAAATCCAGAGTTTCTCGCCAGACCAAAAAAATTATGCCAAAAATAGGGAAGGAATGTGGCTGGGAGGCAGGACCATCCTTGGATCCGAAGGCACTAAAGGGATTGTGAGGGTGAAGGAGCATCCGTGGTATTAAAAGGATAAAGGATAATGAAAACCAACCGCAGAACATTTTTAGGAGCAACTACCATGGCAGCAGGTGCAGGTATATTGTCATCGTTTTCGAAGGATGGAAAAACACTACCGCGTTACAAACCAACCGGTAACGGGTTGAAATTTACCTTCAGGCCCTTCGAGCTTCAACTCAGGCATGTATTTACCATTGCTTCCAACTCCAGAACCACCACAGCTGTAATGCTGACAGAGCTTGAGTGGGAAGGGGTAACCGGCTATGGCGAAGCATCCATGCCGCCTTATCTCGGAGAGTCGCACCAGACAGCTACAAAATTTCTCTCTTCACTGAATTTGTCTCAGTTCAAAGATCCGTTCAAGATGGAAGAGATCCTCGATTATGTTGATACGGCCCTACCGGGAAACTGTGCGGCCAAAGCATCTGTTGACATTGCGCTTCATGACCTTGTCGGTAAGCTGCTGAACCAACCCTGGCACCGCATTTGGGGATATTCCGCACAAAATACACCCTTGACAACTTTTACCATTGGAATCGACAAAAGTGAAGAGGTGATTGCAAAAACCAAAGAGGCCTCGGCCTTCAAAATACTGAAAATCAAAATTGGTGGCGGAAACGACGAAGAGATGATCAAAAGTGTCCGTTCCGTGACCAAAGTACCGCTTTGTGTGGATGTCAACCAGGGCTGGAAAGACCGGCAGGAGGCACTGAACAAAATCTTCTGGTTAAAAGAACAGGGTGTCGTCTTCATAGAACAACCGATGGAAAAGCACAACTTTGATGACACTGCCTGGCTTACCCAGCATAGTCCGTTACCTATCATGGCAGACGAAGCAATGCAAAGAGTCGGAGACTTAGAACGGCTTCATGGTGTTTACTCCGGTGTGAACT
>JBBIUJ010000504.1:0-2265 GCA_037440345.1 Prolixibacter sp. | reverse complement strand
CGAGTGAAAGGCATTTCCCCAACTGGTTCCATCAGAGTTATTCCCGGTTTTGGAAACATAAAGACAGCTGCCTTTCCTACCCTCGTACTTTTGATCAGCCGGATCAACCGGATTATTTGCCAGCGCAATCAGGTCGGAATGCAACAAGAGAAAAAACAGGAGAACGCTCCTTGCCAGGAACCCTTTCTTATCTATATTGGATTTGGACATGGAAGAGGTGGATTAAAAAGTATTCATTGAAATTCGTATCAAGATAGAGATAAAGATATAAATTATGCGAGGTGACAGGTGAAGATATTTACACTATAAGTTGTTAAAAATTCACCCTGTTTCACTATCTTGCGGTCTATTCCAGTAAAAAAAATGCCATGAAAAACCTGCTAAAACTGGGGCTGATATCCCTTAGCTGCTTTGTTATGATTACAGCTTTTCAACCAAAAGTTGCCAAAAATGCCACCCCTAAGTTTATTACCATTTCTGGCCATGATCTGTTGTCTCCGACAGGAGAGAAATTTTTTATACGGGGTATAAATCTGGGCAACTGGCTGAATCCGGAAGGCTATATGTTCGGTTTCAAAGGTACCAGTTCTGCTCGTTTAATTGACAAGGCTTTTCGTGAACTTGCCGGTCCGGACTTCACAGACCAGTTCTGGGAAAGGTTCAAAGACAACTATATTACACGGGAAGATATCCGTTTTATCAAAAGTACAGGGGTCAACTCAATCCGGTTACCCTTTCACTATAAGTTATTTACCGATGAAGATTACATGGGACTTTCGGTAAAACAGGACGGATTTCAGCGTATTGATAGCCTTTTAAGCTGGTGCCGCGAATCGGAATTGTATGTGATCCTCGACATGCACGATGCGCCTGGCGGACAAACCGGCGACAACATTGATGACAGTTATGGTTATCCATGGCTTATGACCAGTGAAAAAAGTCAGGAGACTTTTGTGGCAGTCTGGAAGAAAATTGCCGCCTACTACAAGGATGAACCACTCATTCTGGGATATGACCTGCTGAATGAACCCATTGCGCCCTATTTTGGCGCGGATATGCCGAAGCTAAACGCTGCGCTCGAACCCCTTTACATGAAAGCTGTGAAAGCGATCCGCGAGGTGGATAAAAATCACATTGTACTGCTTGGAGGAGCCCAGTGGGACGGGAATTTCAAAGTATTCAAAAATTCAAAATTCGACAGTAAGATGATGTACACTTGTCACCGATACTGGTGCGATACACTGCAGGCCAATATTCAGGATTTTGTCCATTTCCGCGACTCTGTTAACCTCCCCATTTACATGGGCGAGACAGGTGAGAACAACGACAAATGGATTGCCGCCTGGACTCGCCTGATGGTCAAAAACAACATTGGCTACCACTACTGGCCCTACAAGAAAATGGGGAAGCAGAGCTCCATGGTAGCGATTCCCAAACCCGAAAACTGGCAGATTATCGTGACCTTCACCGAGAGCCCGAGAAACACCTTTGATGACATTCGGCGTGCCCGGCCTGGTCAGGAGTTGGTTCAAAAGATCATGAACGACTTTCTGGAGAATTGCAAGTATTCAAATTGTACAGAAAACAAAGGGTATATCAGGGCAATGGGATTGGAGTAAGGATACTGATCCCATTATCCCATGTGTCCTTTGTGAAGCCCGTTGAGTCCTTAGTGTTGAATTTTAAAGTTTAACCACGAAGATCGCGAAGTATAACTCAAAGGAAACACAAAGAATTTCATAAGCCTAATGATATTGTCGGAATGAGGCAATAAATCAAAATCAATTGGATTTTATGAATTTCCTCTCTCCGATGATGCGTTGGTCATTGGAGATCCGCAAAACATAGATACCTGAATTCAGATTTTGGATATTGATGTCTGCGTGGCTTGATCCATCATTGGTTATTTGCTCAATGTAAACACTGCGTCCGGCGATATTTTTGATTTCAACTTTCAGGGTACCTTCAGTAGGATTCTTGAAATCCACACGAATGATCTCCTTAGCAGGATTTGGATAGAGATCGACCTCAGATTTGTTGATGACATCTGTTGTGGCAATACTCTTCATCACCACTACCTGTTTTGTACTTTCTGAGACGCTATTCAAACCGACAGCCTTCAACTGTACATCGTAAATACCGTCATTTTGAAAGTTGTAACTCACTGACGGACCGATTTTTGTAACCCCATTGCCAAAATTCCATTCGTATTGAACACCATCGACTGGCGCCACAACTGTGAAATTATTCACGCCACCAACCGAT
>JBBIUJ010000503.1:0-2266 GCA_037440345.1 Prolixibacter sp. | reverse complement strand
CGAATTTTGAACGATCCAATCCATGTCGAAAGCAGTGTGTTGGGTCGTAATGACAACACAATCGGCTTGCCGAAGCAGTTCGGTAGTCAATGTTGCCGATTGGAATTTCAGTCCCCTGGTTGTCTCCAGCGCTGGGACAAAGGGATCGTGGTAATGAATAACTCCCCCTTTTTGAGCCACTTCGTCGATGATTTTGAGCGCCGGTGATTCGCGTTCGTCATCGATATCGGGTTTGTATGCTACACCAAGGAAGAGGATGGTGCTGCCATTGATCGATTTTTTGTTGCGGTTGAGCGCGGAGGTAATTTTCAGCGTCATGCGGTGCGGCATCATCATGTTGATGTGGCCGGCGGTATTGATCATTGTCAGGTCGAAGTTGAACTTTTTGGCGATGTATTCGAGGTAGAAGGGATCTAACGGGATGCAGTGCCCGCCAATACCTGGACCCGGATAGAAGGGTTGAAAGCCGTACGGTTTTGTCTTGGCGGCATCGATTACCTCCCAGATGTCGATATCCATCTTACCGCACAGTAGCGCCATCTCATTGATCAAACTAATATTGACCAGCCGGTAGGTATTCTCCAGAATTTTTACCATCTCGGCTACGCGCGGTGAACTGACCGGATAGATGGTATCGATGGCAAGGGAGTAGATGGCCTTGCCAATGGTTAAGCCGGCCTCGTCAAGGGCGCCTAAAACCTTGGGAGTGTTACGTGTAAAGTAGGTCTTATTGCCCGGATCGACCCGTTCGGGGGAGAAGGCCAACCAGAAATCGGAGCCATGTTTCAGTCCCGATTCCCTTTCGAGGATGGGAAGGACAAAATGTTCGGTGGTAGTGGGGTAGGTGGTACTCTCAAGGCAGATGAAGCTACCCTGTTTCATGTTTTTGCCGATGGCAGTGCAAGCCGCCTCGATAAAACTCATATCGGGTTTGTGAAACGGATCGAGGGGTGTAGGTACGCAGATCAGAATTGCCTCACAATCAGAGATTTTTGCAAAATCAGTCGTGGCGTGTAGTGTTTTTTTGGCAAGAATCTCCAGCCAAAGTTCGCTGGAGATGTCGGAGATGTAGTTTTCGCCGGCATTGATTTTGGCCACCTTTGCTTCGGATTTGTCGAAGCCGGTTACCTTGATGCCTGTGGAGGCAAAGGAGACGGCTAAAGGCAGGCCGACATAACCGAGGCCAATTACTGCGATGCTTACCGAGTTGTTTTCTATTTTTTTAAGAAGCGTTTGCACGGTTGTTTATAGAGTTTGAAATGTTTGAAGGGTTCGAAATGGTTTGCGCCAGGGCGTTTCGGACTAGCGTTCCCAGAGATAACAGCAGTCTCAATCAAGTTTTAGAAATCTTGATGAATGATGAAGTGTGATAATTTCGATAAGATTATCGCTCTTGATGCGGTAAATAATCCTATAATTTCCGCAAATGATTTCACGAAGTGATTTATCCCCAACTTCATCAACAATTCTTCCTGATTTCGGGTGTTTCTTTAAAATTGTTACTCTGTACGAATTCTGACTAATTCAATCCTGGCATATCTGATTGAATCTTTTGCAATAAAGCAATAAATATTCTCAAGATCTTCGACAGATTGAACAGACCAGACTATTTTAGCCATGAGGTAATTTTTTCGTTCACCTCCACTTCTGAAAGTACTTGTCCAGTATCTGCCTGATAAATTCCTTTTTCGATTTTCTCAAGTAACACAATATGATCGAGTACTTCGTCAATTGTTACATTTTCAGGTAATTTTTGAAGTTCTGAAATTATCTTTTCCTTGGTAAGCATGGTTGTTATTTTTTGAATTGAGGAACTGTGCTGGTTATATAGCTCATCTCATCATCCTCCATTTCTGTATGAATGGGTAATGAAAGAACCGATTCACAGAGTTTTTCGGTAACCGGAAGTGAAAATCCTTCGGGAACAAATTTACTAAATGCCCTCTGCTTATATAATGGCAACGGATAATAAATCATCGTTGGAATACCTTTTGACTGCAGGTATTCCCGTAATGGATCCCTTAATCCATCCCTGATCTTCAGGGTAAACTGGTTGTAGGTGGGAGGTGCAATAGGCAGAGAGACAGGTAGTACGCCGTACCCGAAATTTGCCAACGCTTTTTGATAAAACTCCCCGGCAGCTTTGCGGGCCTTCAGGTATGTTTCAAGGTGGGGAAGTTTCACATTGAGGATAGCAGCTTGCAGGGTATCGAGACGCGAGTTGCAGCCAACAACTTCATGGTAATATTTTTTCTTCTGACCATGG
>JBBIUJ010000502.1:0-2267 GCA_037440345.1 Prolixibacter sp. | reverse complement strand
CCCAAGTGATTTGGAACAGGAACTGACCCGTTCGAAGCACGAACTTGAGGATCACCTCGGTGGGAGTTGCATGGATGCTGTGGTAAAAACCATCATGGTAATGGAAGACTCTCCCCTGTTTAATGCAGGTAAAGGGGCTGTATTTACGCACGAAGGAACAGTCGAACTGGATGCTTCCGTAATGAATGGCAAGACTTTAGAGGCCGGCGCCGTAGCCGGAATTACCGATATCAAAAACCCGATCACGCTGGCGAGAACCGTGATGGAGAAATCGGAGCATGTTTTCCTGGTTGGAAAGGGCGCCTCTCAATTTGCCATTGAGCAGGGTTTTAAGCTGGTTCCGAACAGCTATTTCTATACCGATAAAAGATACCAGCAACTGCAGGAACTGCTCAAAAAAGAGCGTGAAGCCGGCATCAACGACAAACACGGAACTGTTGGCTGTGTCGCGCTAGACAAGAGTGGCAACATTGCCGCAGGCACTTCAACCGGTGGAATGACCAACAAAAGATACGGAAGGATCGGGGATGCCCCAATCATAGGAGCGGGTACCTATGCCAACAATGCCACGGGTGGATTTTCCTGCACCGGCCATGGAGAGTATTACATCAGATTGGGTTTTGCGAGAGACATCTCTGCCATGATGGAATACAGGCAATCCGACATTCAAAAAGCCTGTCGGACAGAAATCGAAAAACTCACAAAACTGGGCGGTACCGGCGGTGTCATAGGATTGGACAAAGCCGGTAATATTGCCATGGAGTTCAACACTTCAGGTATGTTCAGGGGATTTGTCAAGTCGAGTGGTGAAAAATATACGGCGATCTTTAAATAAAATTGCAGAAGAACTGATCCTACTTATTTAGCAACTCTATTAAAATCTCATTTAATTCAGCCACTTGGTCCAGAAGAGGAAGTATTGTTTCACCATCAAAATCAGTAAAATCTGCATAGTCACTTTCTTGTCTCCAGGCAAAAAGGTTGGCGTACAATTTTCCGTATTTCACATCGATTTTACCTGTCTTAATAAAATGAAGATTAAACTGCGTCTTTACTCCGTTATGTGTTTCAGACTTTATCGAATACTTGTAAAGCAAAGCTCCAACCAAATAGAAACATGAATAATAAAGACGATTGATGCATGAATTCCATCTCAGATTATTGGCTAGCAATATAACATCATCGAAAGCCTCTTTGGATTTCAATATCCGGTACTCAATATAGTCTTTCTTTGCATCAGTCATTACAAATGGATTCCTTCTTTCTTAATATTCTGAAAAAGAGGTGTTACCATATGATTAAGTTCCCAATCTGCTTTTGAATAAACCAGAGTCGAGATTGGCTCTCCTATTTCAAGTTCCACGTCATAGAGTTGGTCTCTATATTCCTTTTCAATGGAACGATTCACATTCGATTGATCCAACAATATTAAAATATCCCAATCAGAATCTTGATTTGACTGACTGCGAGCATGTGAACCAAATAATATTACATCAGCCAAAGGGTCCTTTTGCTGAATCTTCTCTTTGATCAATTGGGTTATATTTTGCTCTTTTTCATTCATCCGTAAATAATATGATTTTCAATTGCCGGATGGAACTCGCATGTAAAATTTTCATCCTTGTTTGTGATTAGCAAACATGCTCGTTTCATATTACAAATATAACCCAAACAAGATATAATCACAAAAAAACCAGGACTTTCGTCCCGGTTTTTTAATTATTATTTGTACAGTACAGGTTTGCCCAAACCGACCGTTTCGAGCGGTTCCAATTGGGTTTTGGCATCTCCTACCACCACATAGTACATCCTGGCAGGATCAATGTATTTGTTGGCCATTTGAAGCTGTTTTTCGATTGTCAGCCCTTTTACATAGGCCTCTTCCTTTTTTATGTAATTGGCAGACAGATTATTTTCCGTCATGGTATTCAGCATACCCATCAGACCGCTCAGCGTTTCAAAACGCAATGCATTTCCTTTGAGCAGGGATGATTTGGTGAAATCAACATACTCCTGGGTAGTTGCCTTCCGGTATTTTTCCATCTCAGTTTTAAAAATGGTAACTGACTCTACCGTGGAATTTGTGCGAACCCTGGAAGAAGCCGTAAATTGACCAAAATCCTTGGATCCGGTAAAACCTGATCTGGCTCCATAGGTGAACCCCTTCTCTTCCCTGAGAATAAGGTTCAATACTCCATTAAAAGAACCACCCAATTTGTAATTTGCAACATAGGCAGGATAGAAATCGGGGTTGGACCTTGTGAGGG
>JBBIUJ010000501.1:0-2273 GCA_037440345.1 Prolixibacter sp. | reverse complement strand
ATAATCTTTGTCTGCTTTACTCATTTGTCCAACCGTCTCATATTTCGAAATGGTTTTGTAACCATTAAAAAAATCTTGGTATTGGCTGTTGTTCCAACCAAGCACATAAATCAATCCAGCATAACCACCGTAAACGATGGGAAGTTTCCAGTATTTCCCATTGTAGACCTGTCCCAATCCGGGAAACAGGGCAGCATATATCGATGCCTTCTTTGGCGAAAATACTTTTTTTTGTTGTGAAACGGAAATTTTGAGACTGTCTTTTGGAACAGTAAACTCCTGTGCCCTCAGATTGAAGCATAGAAGAGCCAAAATAATCGCAACTACAATCCCTTTCAAATAAATTTTCAAAACAGTCTAATTTCCTGATTATGAGTTTAATCTGTCAAAAATACCAATAATTCGTTCCAAATCTTTTGAATCATTGAATGGGATCTCAATTTTCCCTTTGTATTGATCGTTGATTTTTAGTCCGATGTTACTGCTGAAATATTTGCCAAGATGTTTCTTCAAATCATTGAATTGATCTGTCATGGTGGTATCCTTTTTGGAAGCGGAAGTTGCCTCTTCCTCTGTCGCACTTAGCTTTCGGACGATATCTTCCGTTTTGCGGACGGAGAAATCATACTTCACAACCTGGCGATAGACCATCACCTGTGTTTCAGAATCGTTGATGTTGATCAGCGCCCTGGCATGGCCCATGGTGATTTCCTGTTCCCTGATCGCTTTCTGAATGACAGCAGGCAGTCTCAGTAGCCTGAGATAGTTGGATATCGTCGACCTTTTTTTGCCAACCCTGTCGCTGAGGCTTTCCTGGGTAAGTTTGCACTCTTCCATCAGGCGTTGGTAGCTCAGGGCAACTTCAATGGCATCCAGGTCTTCACGCTGAATATTTTCTACCAGGGCAAGTTCAAGCATGGCTTCATCGCCGGCCTCCCTGACAAAGGCGGGAACCTTTGTTAATCCGGCCAGTTTGGATGCCCTGAACCGTCTTTCACCAGCGATGATCTGGTATCTTTTCTCGCCTATCTTTCGAAGGGTAATGGGTTGAATGATACCTACTTCTTTTATGGATGCCGCCAACTCGTTCAGCGCCTCTTCGTCGAAGTGGACGCGTGGCTGAAATGGATTGGCTTCAATTTCGGAAATCAGAATCTCGTTGGATGCAGGAATCTGCTCACGAGGCATGTTGGAATCATCTATCAGGGCGCCCAAACCTCTGCCCAATGCATTGCGTTTTTGCATAATACTTCAAAATTCTGTTAGTGTCAGACTATCTCTTTTTGATCCATTTTTGTCATCTTGTTCTTTTGCAGCAATTCTCTGGCAAGATTCAGGTAACTCTGCGCCCCTTTTGAACTGACGTCGTAGGACACAACCGGAAGGCCATAGCTGGGGGCTTCCGATAAGCGTATATTACGGGAAATAAGACTTTCGAAAACCATCTCCTGGAAATGTTTCTTCACCTCGTCGTGAACCTGGTTGGAGAGGTTGAGCCTAGAGTCGTACATGGTAAGCAAAAATCCTTCAATTTGTAATTCCGGATTTAGTCTATTTTGTATTATCTTAATGGTATTCAGTAGTTTGCCGAGTCCTTCCAGGGCGAAATATTCACATTGAACGGGAATGATAACCGAATCGGAAGCTGTCAGTGCATTGACGGTGATCAATCCAAGGGAGGGAGAACAATCAATCAGAACAAAATCATAATCATTGCGAATCTTTTCGATCACCTGTTTTAGCACCTTTTCGCGGTTGGGCATGTTCAGCATCTCTATCTCAGCGCCCACCAGATCAATGTGGGATGGTATCAGATCGAATCCTGGGGTATTGGTATTCAGGATGATATTCCTGGGATCAATGTCATCGACCACACATTCGTAAATGCTGGTCTTGACATTGCGCACATCAAAGCCTACCCCGGAGGTCGCATTGGCCTGCGGATCGGCATCAATGAGGAGTACTTTATATTCTAAAACTGCTAAACTCGCTGCCAGATTAATGGCCGTAGTAGTCTTTCCTACACCACCTTTCTGGTTTGCGATCGCGATAACTTTTCCCATGAATAATAATTTTAGTCGGCCTCAAAGTTAGTATTTTAGTCTCAACGAGCGCAGGGGGATTGAAAATTTGATGTGATTGAGCATATAAAAGATTTCAACTACATGGGGTCTACGTCCACAACGATCTGTACCATTTTATTTTTGTCCCTCGCCTTCACATTTTCCAGCATTTGCTGCATTTGGCGTTTGGCGGCTGTTACGGAAATTTCT
>JBBIUJ010000500.1:0-2310 GCA_037440345.1 Prolixibacter sp. | reverse complement strand
TACATTCTCCAGATGATCTTCAGGAATATAACTTACCAGCTTGATCAACTGGTTCTTAGCAGGAGAAAGAATGCGGCATTTCACCAATCCGATCTTTTCACAGATCATTGAATTTACACCTCCGGTAATGCTGTCCAGATTGGTATGGGCGGCATAGATAGCCAAATCATGTTTGATGGCTTTGATCAGGCATCTCTCGACCTCGTTGCTTCCGGTAATGCGTTTGATCCCTTTGAAGATGAGCGGATGGTGACTGATAATCAGCTTGCACCCCAAAGATACTGCCTCATCAACTACCTCCTCCGTAACATCCAGTGTAATGAGCGCGGAGTTAATTTCACGGTTTTTGTCACCTGTAATAAGCCCCGCATTGTCGTACGACTCCTGATAATCAATCGGAGCAATGATTTCAAGGTGTTGAACAATATCTCGAAGCAACATGAATCTCTATTTCAGTGTGTTAGCCATTCATTTATTTGCAATTTCTCATAAATTGTCAACTGTCAATTGTCAACTGTCAATTGTCAATTTTTACAGCGTCTCCTTGATTTCGATCAAATATTTCTTGATCTCCTGAAGCTTCTGTACAATTTCATAATTGTGATCAACCTCGTCCTTGTTCTCTTTGATCTTGGCTTTTGCCCCTTTCAAAGTCAGGCCGCGCTCCTTGACCAAATGGTTGATGATGGCAAGATGGTCAATATCTTCCTGGGTGTAAAAACGATTGCCCTTCTTGTTCTTAAAAGGCTTGATCGTATCAAACTCCTTTTCCCAGAATCGGAGTGCCGACGGGGCAAGATTGAACTTCTCTGCCACTTCGCCGATCGAGAAATAGAGCTTTTCTGATTTTGGTTCTTTGAATCCCACGATTTTTAATTATTAGGTTAATCGAAACTTTGTCCGGTATTAGATGAAATGGTGATCATCTTCTCGTATTCCAGCGGATTAAGATCCTGGAAGTAGTAGTTCTGCGGATTGACCTTCTGTCCGTTTTTCATCACCTCGTAGTGAAGGTGAGGGGCAGTGGAGGCACCTGAACTTCCCACAAAACCTATCACATCGCCCCTGTTGACGGTTTGGCCAACCTTAACATTGATTCGTGAAAGGTGTCCGTACATGGTTTCATAGCCATAACCATGGTCTATCAAAACGATGTTGCCATATCCCGCATTTCTGCCAACCTCCTTTACAATACCGTTTCCGGTAGCAAATATATCCGTCCCGGTTGGGGCCGTGAAATCCATTCCGTAGTGAAAGCGCGGAATACGGTAGATCGGATGCATCCGCATGCCCCAGCCGGAGGCAGTTCGTTTGAGGTCCCGGTTGGAGACCGGCATGATCGAGGGGATACTGGCCAGCATCTTCTCCTTGCCCAGCGCCATCCTGACCACATCATCGTACGACTTCGACTGCACATACACCTGTTTGGAGAGGATATCCAGTTTTTTAGCTACCGAGATAATTAACTCCGAATTGTCCATGCTCTCCAGCTTGGTGTACCGGTTGGCCCCTCCGAATCCGGCCATCCTGACCGACGACGGAATGGGATTTGCTTCGAAAATGACACGGTAAATATTGTCATCGCGCATCTGTATATCTTCCAAGGCCTTGCTGATCTTTTCAATATCCTTGTTCATCAGATTAAATTGAGACAGCAACTGCTCATTTTCCCGCTTTAACCTCTTGGTCACCGGTGTCTCAAAGAATTGGAGGAAAATGAAAAAGAAAATAATTCCGGAAACAATCCCGGTAGACAGATATCCAAGAAACCTTTTGATCAAAGTACGAACATTTCGTTCGATCCTGTCAAAACTTAAAGTATCCGGATTAAATCTGTAGTTAATGCCCATTCCAATTGATTTATTTTGAACCGAGGTAGGCCAAAATTAATGAAATAATCTAATTTTGCAACGATTTTGACCCCTTCAGACGTTCCATGAATGGGCAAAATTAGTTTATTTATAGGCATTCGCGGATTATAGAACGAACGTGGACTGCCATTTAAAGCTTTTTAACATTACCTGATGATGGATTCAAAACAGATACGCGAAGCCTTTTTGGACTTTTTTGCCTCCAAAACGCACCAGATTGTTCCCTCTGCACCCATGGTGGTGAAAAATGACCCTACCCTGATGTTTACCAACGCGGGGATGAACCAGTTTAAAGATATTTTTCTGGGAAATGCGCCTGTGAAGAGCCCAAGGATTGCCGATACGCAAAAATGTCTCCGCGTATCCGGAAAGCACAACGATCTGGAGGAGGTTGGCCACGATACCTATCACCACACCATGTTTGAAATGCTGGGCAATT
>JBBIUJ010000499.1:0-2312 GCA_037440345.1 Prolixibacter sp. | reverse complement strand
TTCGGACAAGGATTTCACTCAAACGATGCACGGGACGCAATAATCGGCTCACGGGTTACAGAGCTTTCCAACACGTGGGAAAGTGAAGGGCTAAACAATAGTCAGATTAATACCCGGTTAAGTAAATACAACTTTAACCCTGCAATGCGTAATACAGGCACGTTACCAAAGGCAACGGCAGGTGAAATAGGAATAAAAAGCCGGTTATTCAACAAACTTCACCTGTCTCTTTCGGCTTGGTATCTGTATCTAGATAAGGAGTTTGTTTATAGTGGTGATGGTGGAGTGGTTGAACTTAGTGACCCGACACAACGTTTGGGGATTGATGCAGAGGCTCGCTTGTCTATACTTTCATGGCTTTGGGCTGATGTTGATATTTCGACAGCAAAAGCAACAATAAAAAACTTGCCAGGTGGTCAAAATCATGTTCCCCTTGCACCAACGTTAACAGCTTCAGGCGGATTAAGCGTAATACGTGAACAAGGATTTAGTGGCTCAATCCGTTTCAGGCATCTGAGCGACCGACCTGCCAACGAGGATAATTCGGTGGTTGCCTTAGGTCATACATTATACAATATAGGTTTGGCATATAATTATAAGCAGTTTACTTTCGCCATAAATGGTGAAAACATTTTAAACAGCGAGTGGAATGAAGCGCAGTTTGCTACAGAAACAAGATTAAAAGGAGAGTCAAAAAGTGTTACAGAATTGTGTTATACGCCAGGTAATCCCCGAAACTTTCAGTTTAGCGTAAGTTATAAATTTTAGGAGCCGATTATTGGCCAAAAATACCCATTAAATTGTGGAGAGTACCGGTGAAACTGGCCATGCAAAAAATGTGGACAACATTTCCCAATCTTCAAATAACCCTTCTTTTTCTCCTAAAAATTCCGTAAATTATATTGTCTGAATTTGGTGGGCAAATGAAGGAAGATTTTCTCCATTTTCTATGGAAAAACAGGCTGTTTGAACCAGAAAATCCTGTTACGACCGAAGGCGAACCCATTGGGATCGTTTCAGTTGGGAGGCACAATATCCATGCCGGTCCCGATTTCTTTGATGCACGTATCCGAATCGGGAAGACTCTCTGGGCGGGAAATGTGGAGATCCACCTGAAGGCTACAGACTGGAACCGGCATGGTCATCAAGCGGATCCGCTATACCGGAATACCATTTTGCATGTGGTGGCGGAAAACGATGGCGCTGTCTGCAACAATGCCGGAGTCTCTATCCCAACACTCCAAATAGGTTGGCCACTGTGGGTCGAATACAATTACAAAGCCTTGATGCAGCAGCACGACTGGGTCAATTGCGCCTCCCAGTTGAACAAAATCGATCCATTCAGGATCCGGTTTTTCCTGAACGGATTGGCCATTGAGCGATTGCAGCAAAAAATTGGCGCCATAGAAAAATTGCTTGACGGGTCGAAGGGCGATTGGAGCGAAACCTTTTACCTTTTCTTGGCCAGAAGTTTTGGATTCAGGCAAAACGGCGATCCTTTCGAGATGCTGGCAAGGTCATTGCCAATGACAATACTTCAAAAGCACCACGATCAACTCTTTCAGCTTGAAGCGCTTTTATTTGGACAGGCCGGGTTGCTCGGTGATTTGTTGTATGAAGAAGAGTATCCGATCTCATTGCGCAGAGAGCATGAATTCCTCTCAGGCAAATACGGGCTCAAACCAATCCCCGGTCATTTCTGGAAATTCATGCGCATGCACCCCCTTAATTTTCCTACGATCAGGCTGGCCCAGTTTGCCGGATTGCTGAAAAGTTGCGGCGCACTTTTCCCTACGGTCATCAGGATGGAAACGGTCGATGATTATCGCTCCCTCTTCAGGACTGAGACTTCAGGGTACTGGGACAGCCACTACACCTTTCTGAAAACTTCGCCGTACCAAAAGAAAGAGATGGGGGAGGAGTCATTTCAACTGATCCTGGTCAATGTGCTGGCGCCTTTTCTTTTTTTGTATGGCGAGCGAAACAACAAACCAGAGCTAAAAGAGAATGCTTTGAAGATATTGGAAGAACTTCCCCCTGAAAACAATACCATTCTCCGACATTGGGCCTCGGCCGGCATCACCTCATGTAATGCTCTCGAATCGCAGGCGCTAATCCATCTGCACCACGAGTATTGCGAGCCCAGGAGATGTCTGGAGTGTAGCATAGGGCAGAAGTTGATAACACATAGTTCACTTTAGTTCACTTTCAATAAATTAACTATTTGCAACGAATAATATTTTTTGTACTTTTGTCCCCAATTAATACCGAACCGTTGCGATCGAACACGAATCCTGCGGAGCGGTCATTGT
>JBBIUJ010000498.1:0-2334 GCA_037440345.1 Prolixibacter sp. | reverse complement strand
GTAGTTTTCCTCTAAATCTTTGGTTGTCTGGAAACCAGCTGCTTTAAGTCCGTCATTGAGTGATACGGCATATTTGTTGCTCCGGATGCTTCCGCTACCGGTTCCCGCTTCGATGAGGTAATAGGAGATTTTGCCAAACAGGGCTACTGATTTCACTCCTTCGAACGGTAAGGTTTGCTTTTCATTTTTTAGCAATACCATCCCTTCCGAAGCGGCTTCCCGTGCAACCCTCGCATGAGCCTCCAGATCTGGTTTCATGGAGGGTTTATATCCCTTCGACCGGGGAGAATTCAGCTTAAGCTGCAAGTTATAGACCAGGTTTTTATTGAGGGTACTTTCATCCAATGTTTTATCTTTCAGGGCAGCAGTAAGTTCTTTTACCTCATCCATGTTACCGCCCATTAGCATGTTGTTGCCGGCGCGAACTTTGGCCACGGCGCTGCCATATCCATCGAAGTCGGTCATGAAGACGCCGTTAAATCCCCACTCATTGCGAACTATATCATTCAATAGTTCAGGTGTTTCGGCGGTGTAAAACCCATTCAACTTATTGTAGGAGGTCATGATGGCGGCAGGCTTTGACTCTTTTACCGCGATTTCAAATCCACGCAGGTAGATTTCGCGCAATGCCCTTTGGCTGACTACCGCGTTGTAGGTTCGCCGATTTGTTTCCTGGTTGTTGGCAAGAAAATGTTTTAAAGTGGCGCCTACTCCGTAGGACTGAACACCCTTCACCATGGCTGCAGCGGCCTTTCCTGAGAGCAGCGGATCTTCCGAATAGTATTCGAAGTTGCGTCCGCATTTCGGATTGCGGTGTATGTTCAGGGCAGGCATCAGGATCAGATCGTAATCATATTCCAGCGTTTCATTGCCCATTGCTTTTCCAACTTTCTCCACCATCTCCATGTTCCAGGTAGCAGCAAGGCAGGTAGAGGTTGGGAATGCGGTGGAATAAATATATTCTTTGGTTCCGGCCGGATGAGGATCCCGGTTAACCCCACTGGGTCCATCGGTTAGCGCTGAAGAACCGATTAAAAGCCGGGGAACCACCAATTTTGAGTTCTGATTGGCAATTATAATTCCCGTTCCCTGTTCGGTAGATTTGGATACCACAGTGGGTAAAAATTTGCCATCTCCTACCGTAAGTCCGATTTTTTCATCTGAGGTTAAAGCAGCAATAACATTGGCAATACTGCCCTTACCAAGTTGATTCTGATGTTTTTCTGCGCAGGATTGCATCAGCATTTGAGCCGTAAGCAATGACAGCACGCCTACGAAAAGATTTCTTAGTCTCATGGAAGTAGTTTTGTAGTAAGTTGAATTATCAGTGTGTCAATAGTATGCACCAAAGATAATACCAAATCAGATTAAACCACTTCCGATTTCATATTTTGTTTCGCATGTTGTAATTCAAACTGCCATTTGGACAGGTTACCACACATTGCAAACATTTGGAACAGGTATAACTGCTTCCCGGTTTTTCCAGTCCTGGCTTGTAAAGACTGTATTTCTGAGGTTCCATTGCAACGATGTAGCACTGTTTGTCACATTTGCCGCAAGTAATGCAGGAGCTTTCATTCAGGCGGATACGAAAAAGCGAGAATTTGTTGAGATAACCAGAAATCCAGGCAATAGGGCATCCTATCTTGTGATATTGGTACATTTGTCTTGCCTTGCCATCCGGACTCATGCTCATCATGATCTCCATGATCAGCCCCATCGGACAAACCCACCTGCAAAAAACCTTACCGAAAATAACTCCCATAACCACCCCGGCCAAAAGCACCCACCAGAGAGAGATATGAAGCTGGTTGATTGCGATATACAGGGATATACCCACTACTGCCAGAATATAAAACCTACTGCTTACCAATACCTTTAAGATACTTCTCATTAGAATTTCTACCTAATTTCTATTTATTTCTCCTTATTTCTTTTCTATCCTTACTTCACCCCATTCATCTCTTTTAGCAGAAATTCTTTTGTTTTGATTCCTACATACCGGTTGATCTCCTTCCCATCCTTGAACAGGACCATGGTTGGAATGCTCCGGATGTTGTATTTGGCGGAAACAGCACGGGCCACTTCGACGTTGACCTTGCCTACACTCTTTCCATCGGTGAGCACATCTGCGACATCATTCAGGATAGGAGCCATCATTTTACAGGGTGCACACCATGAGGCCCAAAAATCGACGAGTACAATTCCCTTTTTGATCTGCTGGTTAAAGTTCTGATCAGTGAACTGCCTGATCTTTTTGTGATCGGCCACTACAGGCATATTCTTCATCTTACGAAAAGACCAGTAAACATACCCTGCAAACATAAGTAAGGC
>JBBIUJ010000497.1:0-2358 GCA_037440345.1 Prolixibacter sp. | reverse complement strand
AAACTCATTCTATATTTTATCATGAAAATTCTATTGGTCGATGATCATACCCTCTTCAGGAATGGGCTTAAAATGCTGATTGATACAATACCTGGTTATAAGGTGGCAGGGGAAGCGTCTAATGGAAAGGAGTTTCTGGAGAAGATTCTAAAGGAACAGTATGATATTATTTTACTGGATATTGAGATGCCTTTGCTCAATGGCATTGATGCTGCTAAAATCGCAATTCAATTGGACAACAACTTGAAAATTATCTCGTTAACCATGTACGGAGATGAAGAGTATTTCGATCAGATGGTTAAAGCCGGGGTAAAAGGATTTCTTTTAAAAAACTCGGATCTTCAAGAAGTTAAAACTGCTATTGAGACAGTATACCAGGGTGGAACCTACTATTCGCAGGAGCTAATGCAGAATATGCTCAAAAGCTTAAAGCAGGTAAAGGTGCCCAAAAACCACAATTTAGAGTTTTCAACGCGCGAATCTGAAATTCTCCATCTGATTTGTGAAGGCTACTCCAGCCAGATTATTGGCGAAAAATTATTTATCAGCAAACGAACAGTCGAAAAACACCGTGCCAACCTGCTGCTCAAGACGAACAGCAAAAATGCCGCTGATTTGGTCATTTATGCGATTAAAAATCATATTGTTACATTATAGCATCTTGTATATTTCCTTTAAGTATTAATACCCATCGGTTTTTAGGGTTATTACCCATATACACAGCCTTATTACAGCGTAAATTTGATGTTTGACAATTGATCCAAACACTCAGTTTATTTTGTCCAAATGGGAAGATTATATGAACGGCTGTGTGAAGACTTACGTTGTTTGGAAGGACTGAAATCTTGCATGAATTGTGGCGTGTGTACCGCTATATGTCCTTCCGCAGAATTTTATCGTTACGATCCCAGAATTATATGTGATACAGTACAACGCGCTGATGATGAGTCAATAGAACAACTACTCAAAAGCGATACCATCTGGTATTGTGGTGAATGCATGTCGTGCAAAACCCGATGTCCGCGTGGCAATACTCCTGGCCTGCTGATCATGGCACTCAGAAAATTATCGCAGGAGATGGGATATTTTACTGATTCGGAAAAGGGGAGGCAGCAATATGCTATTAGACGTGTCATAGGTGACTCCATCCTTACTACCGGTTATTGCATGCGACCTATTCTGGTAAACCCGTCGAATCATCCCGAACAAGGCCCTGTATGGGAATGGGTTTACAACAATTTACCTGAAGTAATGGATATGGTTGGCGCCAATTACTTGAAGGATGGACCCGGAGTTTTGCGGCAAATCGCTCCTGAAGTATTAACCGAAATCAATCAAATATTTAAAGTTACCGGAGGGCAAGATTTTTTTCATCTCATTGAAAATTTCTCAATAGCAAAGGCCAATGAAATGGGTCTTGATACCGGAGAGCAAGGAGTTGATAATGCCTATTTTTCTGAAGTATACACTCAAAACAGTGGAAATCACCACTAATCTATGGAACAAGAGGGGAAAAAACGAATTTGGAGCGAATACCAGAAAGAGATTGCAGACGATCATTATTTCTACGTTAGAAGCTGCATACGGCAAACTTTTTTTCCAGGTTCAGAAACGACTTTCCTTAGAATCCTTAGGGACGAACTTTCCAAAGATGTGTTTGAAGATGCAAGACATACCACCTGTACCGGGATTGGATACCACACAGATATTGTCCCGTTTGAAACCATCATGACCATAGCTGCGAGGCATTTTGCACTGATGACTGAGGCTGGCTACGTTAATTTTGTTCCCTCCTGCGTTACCTCATTTGGAATCTATACGGAGATTCTGGATACCTGGAAACATTTCCCTGAAGTGGAGGCGAAGGCCAGGGATTATTTATGGACCGCTACCCGTCGCGAATTCAAAATACCTGACAATCTATCACATACATCAGACATTATTTACAAGTTCAGAAATGAGTTGGCGGCCTTTTCCAGGCATCGTTTGGTCAATAAAAATAATGGTAAACCATTGAAAGTGGTCGAACACATAGGATGCCACTACGCCAAAATGTTTCCCAAATGCGGTGTTGGCGGCGCAGAGTTTCCTTCTGTTTTAAGCGGGATGGTAGAGGCTTGGGGTGGAGATGTGATCGATTATCCCGAACGGAGACATTGTTGCGGATTTGGCTTCCGGCAATATCTAATCAAAGCCAATAGAGGGTATTCCATGTCCAACTCAAAAAAGAAGTTTGAATCCATGCAGCCTTATCAACCCGATTTCATTGTTGCCAACTGTCCTGGATGTGCCATGTTTCTGGATCGTTGGCAATATGCTATCGCAGAGATGGAAGGGATCACCTACAATGAATCGGGC
>JBBIUJ010000496.1:0-2364 GCA_037440345.1 Prolixibacter sp. | reverse complement strand
CTACTCCCGGAGGCACCGGTTTGTCGGAGGTAATCTTTATGGAATATATGAAAATGTTCATTCCTGCCGGTTTCAACAGCCTGATGACTGTTATCTGGAGGCTTTTCAGCTACTATCCATACCTGTTTATCGGCGCCGTCATCCTCCCATCATGGATAAGGGCCAGTTTCATGGGGCATATGCACGAAGAGATTTCCGACGAGGAGGAGGGTAAATGAGTACGAAGCTCCTCGTTGTAGAAGGAATAGGAGAGGTTCAGCTTGTTCGGAAACCTTCGCTAAAACACCTTAGGATATCTGTTAAGCCAACCGGGGAGGTATTGGTATCGATTCCCTGGCTGTTCCCCTTTTCCAGGGGTGAGGCCTTCCTGGAAGAAAAGAGGAAATGGGTGATTGGCACCCGCCAGAAACTTGAAAAACATGGCCTTACCAGGAAACCACTGGAAGCAGGTTTCCTCTTCTCCACCAGAAACTTCGACTACCACCTGATGCCGGGCAAAAACCAGCGGATCAAGGTGCAGCTTCGTCACAAAGAGCGAATAGCTGAAATCTGTTACCCCGAAATAATGTCGCTTCAGGACCCTGAATTGCAAAAAAGAATCAATGTAGCCTTTGATGCGGTGTTACGATACGAGGCCAAAAGATATCTTCCTGGTAGGGCCAGGGAGTTGGCCGGTCAATTGGGCTACTCTTTTAAAGCAGTAACAATCAAGAACAACAAAACCAATTGGGGAAGTTGCTCCAGTCTGAAAAATATCAACCTGAACCTTCACCTGATGCGACTTCCCGATAGGTTAATCGATTACATCGTGGTGCATGAGTTGGTCCATACACAAATCCCTAACCATGGCCCCTCCTTTAAAGAACGGTTAAGAGGTCATTTCCGGGATTCGGCAGAACTGGAAAAAGCAATTAAAAAGTTCAGGCCCGGCCTAATTTGATATCACATGGAAAGTAACCCAATCTGGTCGGCCAATGAAGTTAGCAGATAGGCCAGAATAAATGCGATTAGCGGTGCGATTGCCCAAATCAGCCAGAATTGCTTAACCACTTTTTTAGAAAAGGTGGCTTTCCATCCAATTTTTGAAACACTTAACGCAAGGATGGCAAAGGTATTCAGTTGAACCAAGGAGGTCGGAATTCCTTTGGTTACTGATGCTCCCAGTAGAAGGGTAGCTGTCACAAAGGAGATCATGGAGGCCTCAACCTTCCCCAGTTCGAGGATTTCTGTCCCGGTCCTGACCATCAGTTTATGACCGAAGATGGAACTTCCTATTGCAAATGCAGGGGCAATAATCAGCGTTGAGAGGATCATAATCAGCAAAAAATTGGTGCTGGTTGGATTGACGTGCAGTTCGTTGGTAATCATCGAAGTGATCGGCCCAGCGGCATTTGCAACATTGTTTGACCCAATCGAGAAAGCTACATAGCAACTGGTAACGATGACGACCCATCTGAATATCTTTTGTTGTTTGTCTGTGTGGAAATATCCCGGATATTTAAGGTCAAACTTTTGATATACCGTTTGCGCAAGAAAATACATGATCCCGAAAGAGACCAGTGGAAGAATAATCCAGGTTGGTACAATCTCCAGAAATATTTTGTGGGTGTTCAGTTGACCAACGTAGTGGGCGGGGGCAACGAGGGCGGCAACAGTGGATTGGGAGGTGGATTGCGGAACCCCCAGCAGGTTGGCAAAAAGGAGTGAAAGGGCAACCGAAAACAGGATGATCGTAGTCAGGGTATAATCGAGGCTGGCAGCCGGCAGAATCCCTTTTCCCAGGGTGATCGCTGTATTTTTACCTGCCAGGAGAGCCCCAAGCAAAACAAAAATTCCGAAAAGGCCCGGAATAAATGCCCTTCGCAAAATACCGGAGCCATAGGCCGTGGCAAATGAGGGAGCTGTGCCGCTACCTCCCATGTTGATCCCTAAAAACATGGCTACCAACAAAGGAAGCAACAGACCATCGAGCATCGGTGACAACATAAATGTGGAATTTAAGTTTTGCGAATATATTTATTAATTTTCAACATCCCTTTGAAATGTTCGAGAAATGATCCAAATTTGAGCTGTCACCATAACCTGCCAGCATGACAAAATGGAGTCAATTGATCTCGCCTGTACGATTGGGTTTTGAATTTAAGAAATACGACGAACCGGAAGAGATACGCACAGCTTTTCAAAGAGACTACGACCGCATCATTTTCTCTTCCCCTTTCAGAAGGTTACAAAACAAGACCCAGGTATTCCCCTTGCCCGGCAGTATTTTTGTGCACAACAGGCTCACCCATTCGCTTGAGGTGGCCAGTGTGGGGAGGTCACTTGGAAACCTTGTGGCGCTTGGTCTCGCCAAAAGTGGAGAGG
>JBBIUJ010000495.1:0-2424 GCA_037440345.1 Prolixibacter sp. | reverse complement strand
GATCTCGAAAAAATTGTGCTAAGCGAAGCAGTTTACAAACACCTTCAGCGTAAGATTCTGGTCTTTAACAATAGAACCATAATATTTAATTAAAAATTACGAATTACAGATTTAAAAGTGCGATATAACCCTGAAATCTTATGTGATGTAAAAATCTTCGCTTGAACCCTGTGCACCAATATTGCAACAAATTGCATTTTTAATTTCCTTAATAATTTGTGTAATCTGTGCAATCTGTGGTAGGGCTGACTTTAATCTGTGTAATTTTGTTTGAATCCGTGTAATCTGAGGTAAAAAAACAAATCATATGAAAAATTCAACTTATCTGTTCATCCTCTCCGTTTCCCTGTTTCTCGTTTCAATCCCCTCTTTCGCCCAAATTCCTGTAAAGCAAATTCCGGCCGATTATGGGTATATCGTCAAAATTGGAGATAAAATTCCGGAGTTCTCGACCAAGCTTATTAACGGAAAACCATTTTCCAACAACGACTTCAAAGGAAAGGTGGTGATGCTGCAATTTACTGCCAGCTGGTGCAGCGTATGCCGAAAAGAGATGCCTTTTATCGAAAGGGACATCTGGCAAAAGAACAAAGAGAACAAAAACTTTGTACTGGTTGGTGTTGACCTTGATGAACCATTGGAAAAGGTTGTCAACTTCCAGAAAGAGATCAAAATTACCTACCCTCTGGCGCTGGACCCGGGTGGGAAAATCTTCGGACTTATCGCCGAGAAGAAAGCAGGGGTAACACGTAACATTATCCTCGACAAAACGGGCAAAATCGTCTACATGACACGTCTGTACAAAGAAGATGAATTTGCTGAAATGGTGAAAGTCATTGATTTATTATTAAAGTAATTGATTTTGTGCCCTTTGTGTAATCCTTTGTGACCTTAGTGGTAAAAAAATAACCACTAAGGTCACAAAGTACGCACAAAGGAACACCAAGGTTATGATTCGCAAAACTCTATAGAATGAAAGTCGCCATCATCAAATACAACGCAGGAAACATCCAATCGGTCGATTATGCTTTAAAAAGGCTGGGAATTGAAGCCTCCGTAACCGCTGATCCACGAGAAATACAGGCAGCCGACAGGGTCATCTTCCCTGGTGTTGGAGAGGCCTCAACAACCATGGCCTACCTTCGCAAACACCATCTGGATGAGCTTATCGTCGATCTGAAGCAACCCGTATTGGGTATCTGCCTTGGCCTACAATTGATGTGCCGATACTCGGAGGAGAACGACACGGCCTGTTTGGGCATTTTTGATGAGACGGTTAAGAAATTTGAACTTAGGCATGATCTGTTGCCATCCATGAAAATACCCCACATGGGATGGAATACCATTTCAGGATTGAAAAGCGATCTCTTTGATCCATCTTTGGAGGAGCAGCATTGCTACTTTGTGCACTCCTATTATGCCACCATGGGCGCCGATACTGCTGCAATTTGCAGCTATTCGATTCCATTCAGCGCAGCTCTTCAAAAGAACAATTTTTATGCGGTTCAGTTCCATCCGGAGAAGAGCAGCACGGTCGGAGCAAAAATCCTGGAGAACTTTATTCATCTACGCAACGATTCGTTTTTTTAACACTGAGGATAATTTCCTATTTATGAAGGATTCGATCAGATCAAAAATTACACATCTGCATAAATTTCAGAGAAAAAACAGAGATCACAGAGCTTCAAAAATCGCTAGCGATTTTTCTCTCTGTGCAACTCCTTCTTTCTCAATTCAATTTTGCATATTGTTGAAATGAACATTTCTGTAGAATTTCCAATTAAAGAGATAAATTACTCTGTGTAAGTTTTTTAACAATTATAAATTAAATAATGAGCATTGAAATCATACCTGCTATAGACTTGATTGATGGGAAGTGTGTCAGGCTTAGTCAGGGCGACTACAGCCGAAAAACCATTTACAACGAAGACCCACTCGAGGTAGCCAGGATGTTTGAAGCCTACGGGTTGCAACGGCTACACCTGGTTGATCTCGATGGAGCCAAGGCCCACCACATCGTCAACCACAAAGTGCTGGAGCGGATTGCCCTGAACACAACGCTCACCATCGATTTTGGCGGCGGACTCAAAAGTGACAGGGATTTGGATATCGCCTTTGAAGCCGGAGCAGACATGATCACAGGCGGCAGCATTGCTGTCAAAGGCCCCGCAATAATGCACAGATGGATTGAAACGTATGGATCAGAACGAATCATTTTGGGCGCTGATGTCGCTGATAGAAAAATCGCTGTAAGCGGTTGGACAGAAGACAGTGGTCTCGATCTTTTCGACTTTATTTCCGAATGGATGGAAAAGGGAATCGACAAGGTCATCAGCACGGATATCACCCGAGACGGAATGCTCACCGGACCATCCATTGCACTTTATCGGGAGATATTGCAGCGCAATCCGGGCATCTACCTGA
>JBBIUJ010000494.1:0-2427 GCA_037440345.1 Prolixibacter sp. | reverse complement strand
ACAACAATGATTTCGAACAGCGCAACTTATTTTTGGTTTTATTATCCCGTCCTTCATCAGGAGATCGGAAAGTAAGGCATTGTTTGAAACAAAACGATAACATACAAAGAGGTCTCCCGGGTGGAGGCCTTTTTTTATTATTTGAATTATGAAGTTAACAGTAGTTGGATTGGGGTTGATTGGGGGTTCGATGGCTATCGACTTGAGAAAGAGCAAATTTGCTACCGAGATTATCGGTATTGACAACCGTCCGGAACATGCCGCTGAAGCTCAAAAGTTAGGCATCATCGATAGAATTACCGACTTCGAAACGGGTATAAAGGCAGCCGATTTGGTATTGCTCGCACTTCCCGTCGATCAGATCATCGCTTTATTGCCCAAGGTACTCGATCTGATCTCTCCATCTACTACCGTGGCTGATGTAGGTTCCACCAAACGGCAGATCGTTGCATCCATTGGCAATCACCCCTTGCGTGGAAATTTTGTTGCCACTCACCCAATGGCAGGCACAGAAAACAGCGGTCCTACTGCTGCCATTCCCAAACTCTTCTCCGGTAAGTTGACCATCGTTTGCGACCATGAACAGTCGCGTCCACAACATCTTGCACTGGTTGAGAAGATGTACCAGTCATTGGGTATGTCGACCGCTTACATGAGCAGCGACGAACAGGACCATACCACAGCATTTGTTTCCCACCTTCCGCATGCCGCAGCTTTTGCTTTGGCAAACGCAGTATTAGCCAAAGAGGAGCGGAACATCATCTTTGACCTTGCCTCAGGAGGATTTCAATCAACTGTCAGATTGGCAAAAAGTTCACCTGAGATGTGGGCGCCTATCTTTAGTCAAAACCGGGATTACGTGGTAGAGGCAGTCACAGCATATATTCACCACCTGAAAGAGTTCAGGGAAGCATTGAAAAATGATAATCAGGAGCAGTTGTTTCGACTTATTCAAGAGGCAAATAAAATTCGTACAGTCTTGAGTGGGGAAACCACCTCCATGACCAAAAATGAAGAGACAATCGTAAAATTATACACTAAAAAATAAAAACAAAATGGTAACAAATTTGAAAGTAATGCCCATCAACCACTGGTTGCCGAAAATAGACAATCCATTGCTGATCAGTGGTCCATGTAGCCTGGAATCGGAAGAACAGGCTCTCTCAACCGCCCGCGAACTTGCCAAAGACAAACGGGTATTTGTCTACCGGGGAGGAATCTGGAAACCCCGCACCCGGCCGGGAATGTTCGAAGGAGTGGGCTCCATAGGATTGGAATGGTTGAAGCTCGTGAAACAGGAGACCGGATTACTGACCGGTACGGAAGTTGCCAATGCCCAGCATGTCGAAGAGTGCCTCAAAGCAGGTGTGGATGTGATGTGGATTGGCGCCCGTTCTACCGCATCTCCGTTTGTCGTCCAGGAAATTGCGGATGTACTGAAAGGTACTGAACAGGTCATCATGGTCAAAAATCCGGTAAATCCGGATGTTCAGCTATGGGTTGGCGCATTGGAACGGTTAAACCAGGCCGGCTTAAAAAATCTTGTCGCGATCCACCGTGGTTTCACCCCCTTCAGCGAATCCAAGTACCGCAACTATCCCAATTGGAAAACGGTGATCGAACTTAGGCGACTGCTTCCCAATCTTCCAATCATCTGCGACCCAAGCCATATTTCAGGTAAGCGCGAATATCTCTTTGAAATTTCTCAAAAAGCCTTCGATATCGGCCTTGACGGACTGATGATCGAATCACACATCGACCCCTCTTGTGCATTGAGCGATAAAGATCAACAGGTTACACCTGCGGATCTGGCAAAAATTCTGGATAAACTGGTCATCAGATATGCAAGTTCTGAAGATCCCCAATTCGAGAATAAGCTGGAACTTTTACGTGGCCGTATCGATTCCATTGACCATGAAATCATGGAGGTGTTGGCCCAGCGAATGGGTATTGTCAAACAAATTGGCCAATACAAAAAAGAGAACAAAGTAACTGCGCTGCAAATCAACCGATGGGCGCAGATCATGGAAGACAGAAGTCGTCTGGCTGAGAAATTGGATCTTGACGACGCATTTGTAAAAGCCCTTTTCCAATTGATCCACGAAGATTCGGTACGTCAGCAGTCTGAGATCATGGACAAAGATTGAGAATGACTGGGAGACTGGAGCGACTCGGACGACGGGGACGACGGGGAGGACTGGGAGACTGGGAGAATAGGAAAGATGGGAGGATGACAGGTCCTGGAATTGCGGCATATTCGAAGGATAGTTTTTTCATTCATTGCCGTCTGCTTTAGCTGATGGACCAGAAGTCAGATATAAAACAGGGCTTTAGCCAAACTCATTGTTTCGGGCTAAAGCCCTTTCTCATTTATCCTCTTTGACCGTCAGCTAAAGCAGACGGCAATGAAGGAAAACTGATTCTTCT
>JBBIUJ010000493.1:0-2442 GCA_037440345.1 Prolixibacter sp. | reverse complement strand
CTTCTGACCACTTTGAGTCTGCCAGTCCGCTTTTGCTTAGACCTTTTACCCGGGCCGAGTATAGTGTCTGCCCATCAAGCAAAATACTGTACGGAAGTTGGGTTGGCAATACGGTCAATGTTTTTACAATGTGCGTAAAAGCCATGCTGTCCTCGCTGATTTCGAGCACATAAGAATCGGCATCAGTTTTAGTGTCCCAGTTTAGTTCAGCAGTCGTCAGGTTCCGAATTTTGGCAGTCAGGTTTAGTGGTGAAAAAACCCTGCTAAAATCCATTTTCTCTACAATCGGGTCAATATTGTCCTTGCATCCCAAGAATATCAGGGAGAATACGCCGAGAATAATTCCTATATTTTTTATTTTATTTTTCATAATTGTCGGTATATTAATAGCCATAGTCGTTCTTCAATAGTCCGTTGCTCGAATCCAGGAATACCTGCCAGATGGGCCAGAACTGATATTGATCCGGATTTTTGGCGTAAATCGCATCAATTTTGGAATTTATCAGCAGGGTCGGACTGATCCATGCAGTGTTGTAATCATATTCAGCAGACTTATCAGCGGTTTCACCCCTGTTAAGGCCATATATTACAAGTGATTCTCCATTTGCGGCATATTTGTAGTAAAGTTTTGCAGGGACATCGGCATATGCTCCGGTTCTGTCCCTAAGCGCATACATCTTGGTTTTAGCCTCGTCCAATTTGGTTTTCAGCAAATTCCAGCGGATTAAAGCCTGCTTCCGCACCATTTCACCACAAAATTCCAGTTTATGCTCTTCAACGATGGCATTGAACATGGCATCTTTTGTCGTTAATGCGTTCACATAACCATCTACTTTTGTTGACCAGTCGCCTGATGCAAAAGCCCTTTGCCGGATCATTTTCAGGAATGGGGCAGCAGCGGCAGGTCCCTGCAATTCGTTGGAAATTTCAGCTGCCATAAGTACAACCTCAGCGTAACGCATGTAAAGTTTGTTAACGCCGTCATCATTTGTTGAAGTTACGATCCGGTTCATCCATTCGTAACGGAATTTACCGAAACTCCATTTTTTCAGCGTAAGCAATTGTTGCTTGGCTATACCATTGACGGCTTTTCCCCATTCATATGGGACCGTGGTCACATCACGTCGTGTGTCTTTTACATCATAATCATAAAACAGGGATGGAACAGGGCCTGCGGTTCCGCCTTTTGCCTGGCCGGTATATTGGTCAATACTGTTGTGTTTGATGGCGAAAGTAAACAACATGCGGCCGCGCCCGTCCGAAAAAGGTATTTCCCAAAGGGTTTCACCACCTGCAACAACATTATCCTGACAATTCTTTTTGAAGACTGTTTCAAAAGAGGGTTCAAGTTTACATGTTCCGCTGTTGATAACATCCAGGCACTCCTGATTGGCAATCGCATACATTTTGGCTACCGACAATTCAGGATCCTTACTTCTGCGAATCCCATCGGGATACTGGGAATAACCACTTGCGACCAAACAAAGACGTGCGCGAAAACCTTTTACGAAGGCTTTGTTGATGTGTTCAACGGTAGCAGTGACGCTGGTTGCATTTGGCCAGGCGACCAGTTCGGATGCTTCTCCCAGATCTTTTATCAACTGTTTGTAGATGATATCCCGGCTAACTTTACCAAGATAAAGTGTCTCGGTAGTAATGGGGTCAAATCTTGGGATCACATCTCCCCAGGCCTTTAAAAGATCCGAATAATAGACAGCCCTTAATGTCAAAGCTTCACCAAGCAACTGTCCCAATTCAGTCCCTGGTTTAGGGTTGCCGTATGCCCTTATTCCCTTAATGCAAATATTTGCCCGCTCGATACCTGAGTACATCATGGCCCAGGCATTGTTTGAAGAGTTCATTTGACTGTTACTTGGGGTAATGGAATAGACAGCTAAATCTGCACTTCCATCGCCTACCAGTTCGGAAGAGTTATACCATTCAATGTCCGTATTCATCCCATACCAGGGCAAGAACCTGCCACGATAGGAATTTGTTTCACCAAATGGAACTTTTATGCCATCGACTGCCCCTTTGGCTAAATCGGGGGTTGAGAAGATGACCATCTCATCCAGGGAAGACTTTGTGGGTGCTTCCAGATAGTCATTGCAAGATATCATTGCGACCGCAACAACTATTCCAATTATATATTTTATTTTTTTCATCTGTTATAATTTGTTTTTAATTGTCAGATGGAACTCGCCAATAATCATTCTCCTGTGTATGAAGCTATTTTTATGGCTCGTTTCATATTCAGAGATTTAACTCAGGTTAAAAATTAAGGTTTAAGCCTAAAACAATTTGCCTGCTTCTTGGGTAGGCCGAATAATCAACCCCTGGTGTAAGGGCGGTTTTCCTTCGGGTTGAAACCTCAGGATCGAAACCGGAATATTTGGTCAGCAAGAGTACGTTGTATCCGGTAACATAAAACCTCAGGTTTTG
>JBBIUJ010000492.1:0-2444 GCA_037440345.1 Prolixibacter sp. | reverse complement strand
TATGGTTTTGGGTGGCGATGCCATTGGAATGTCAACTGTTCCTGAAGTTGTCGTTGCCAGGCATATGGACATGAAAGTGTTTGGCATATCGATTATTACCGACAGCGGAGTACCCGGTGAGATTGTTGAAATATCCCATGAAGAGGTGCAATCTGTAGCCATGAAGGCTGAGCCCAAGATGAGCCTGATTATCCGGGAACTGATCGCAGCTTTGTAGTTGGGGTATATAAACGAAAAGAGGCTGCCGGGGTGGCAACCTCTTACGAATCCAAATCAACTAACTACTACTAATAACTATTAACAGTACAAATATAGTGAATATTTTATTATAAAATGTAAAAATACTATTAATTAATTGTGAATTATAATTAAGAAATAATCCAAATAAATGTTGCCGCTTATTTGATTGATTTTCTTAGTTTTCAGACAAGTTTTTTGTACCGTATGCGGTGAGGTGTGGCATCACCTAAGCGTTTTTTCTTGTTTTCTTCGTACTCAGAGTAACTTCCTTCGAAGAAATAGATCTGAGAATCCCCCTCAAAAGCCAGAATATGTGTGGCGATCCGGTCCAGAAACCAACGGTCGTGAGAAATAACGACACAACATCCGGCAAAACTGTCGAGGCCCTCTTCTAGGGCACGTAAAGTATTTACGTCGATGTCGTTGGTAGGTTCATCCAGAAGCAGGACATTCGCCCCCGACTTTAGGGTGAGCGCCAGGTGGAGTCTGTTGCGTTCACCTCCTGATAAGACGCCGCATTTTTTCTCCTGGTCGGATCCACTGAAATTAAATTTGGAAACAAAGGCCCTGGCATTGATCATTCTACCGCCAACCATCACTTCGTCAGTCCCGCCGGACAATACCTGATAAACAGTTTTATCGTTGTCAATCTCGGAATGCGACTGGTCTGCATAGCCGATTTTTACCGTTTCACCTACCGTGAAAGTTCCTGAATCAGAATGTTCAAGTCCCATGATCATCCTGAAAAGGGTTGTTTTGCCCGCGCCATTTGGTCCGATCACACCGACAATACCGTTTGGTGGCAGGGTGAAATTGAGGTTTTCAAACAGCAATCTTTCTCCAAATCCTTTGGAGACATTTTCCGCCAGAATGACCTTGTCCCCTAGTCGTGGACCATTTGGTATAAACAGCTCCAGCTTGTCCTCTTTCTGCTTGACATCTTCGTTCAGCAGTTTTTCATAGGCGCCCAACCGCGCTTTTGATTTTGCCTGTCTGGCTTTTGGGCTCATTCGGACCCATTCCAGCTCGCGTTCGAGGGTTTTGCGTCGTTTTGAGACGCCTTTCTCTTCCATTTCCAACCGCTTTTGTTTCTGCTCAAGCCAGCTTGAGTAGTTTCCTTTCCAGGGGATTCCTTCACCCCTGTCGAGTTCGAGAATCCATCCGGCTACATTATCGAGGAAGTAACGGTCGTGGGTAATGCAAATGACGGTTCCGAGATATTGCTGTAAATGTTGTTCGAGCCAGTCAATAGATTCAGCATCCAGGTGGTTGGTAGGCTCATCGAGCAGCAGGATATCCGGTTGTTGAAGCAACAATCTGCACAAGGCAACCCGGCGACGTTCTCCGCCTGAGAGGACCGTGACAGGCGTGTCGCCATCCGGACAGCGCAGGGCATCCATTGCACGTTCGAGTTTGTTGTCGAGGTTCCAGGCATCGGTAGCATCGATCTTTTCCTGTAATTTTGCCTGACGATCCATCAGTTTGTCCATTTTGTCTGCATCCTCGTAAACTTCAGGCAGTCCAAACTGGAGATTGATATTTTCGAATTCGGCAAGAAGGTCTACGATTTCCTGTGCTCCTTCCTGCACAATGCCCATAACAGTTTTGGAGGGATCAAGAAGCGGATCCTGGGACAGATGTCCAACAGTGTAACCCGGCGAAAAGGCCAGTTCGCCATTGAAATCCGTCTCAATCCCGGCGATAATCTTGAGTAGAGTTGATTTTCCTGAACCGTTCAATCCGATGATGCCAATTTTGGCGCCAAGAAAGAAGGAGAGTGAAATGTCTTTAATGACCTGTTTTTGAGGCGGGTATGTTTTACTCACCTTGTACATCGAAAATATAATCTGCTTATCGTCGCTCATCGCACTGTTTTTATGAATAGTCTGCAAAATTCGTCATTTCCGTCGAAAGAACAAAGGATAATTAATTGAATATGGACAGATAAAAAAATTGAATAGTCGCTAAATTTTGAATGACTTTCTGGTGTGGCATGTATGCTTTTAAATGCTAAATTTGATACAAATAATCTATCATCTACCTTCCAATGAGAAAATATTTAACGCGTGCATTGCTAATTATTGTTCTGTTATTCGGATCTTTTTTATACTGGAAATATTTTTTCACCTACAGCGAAGGCTACCGGGCCGGGTTGTTGCAGAAATTCTCCTCCAAAGGGACGCTCTTCATAGGTTTTGAAGAGC
>JBBIUJ010000491.1:0-2451 GCA_037440345.1 Prolixibacter sp. | reverse complement strand
TATTCCATGTCCAACTCAAAAAAGAAATTTGAATCCATGCAGCCTTATCAACCCGATTTCATTGTTGCCAACTGTCCTGGATGTGCCATGTTTCTGGATCGTTGGCAATATGCTATCGCAGAGATGGAAGGGATCACCTACAATGAATCGGGCAAAGGAATTCCTGTATTAACTTATGAAGAGATGGCAGGTTTGGTAATGGGATATGATCCATGGAAAATGGGATTGCAAATGCATCAGATATCCGTTGAACCGTTGCTTGATAAAATTGGGATCAACTATTATAAGAAAGACAAATACTTAGGATCAAAAGGACAATACATGGGAGTACCGCAACAGCCTCTGTTTCTTCTGCAATGAACATATCTGTGCGGATGTTTCGAAGCGAAATGAGTATTGATTATTATTCTTTATTGATTTGAATATAAATACATTAAAATATACTTCAAATGAACAAAACAATTGTGATCGTCGGTGGCGGACCCGCAGGTCTGGAGACGGCAGTGGCTTTGGGCTCATCACCGCACCATGTTTTGATTCTTGAAAAAGAGGATAAAACCGGAGGAAAATTGAAAAACTGGCATCACCTGTTTCCAAACTTTGCCGACGCTTCTGAGATACTTAAATCGCTTGAAAAGAGTTTGCCTTTGAACAATTCGGAGATAAAATATGACAGTGAGGTTTTCAAAATTGAGCAAAGGGATGGAAATTTGCTCGTTTTGCTGAAAAGGGGAGAAAAAATTGAAGCGGATGCAGTTTTACTGGCAACCGGTTTTGATCTGTTTGATGCATATAAAAAAGAAGAATATGGACATGGTATCTATAAAAATGTAGTAACCTCCTCCGAATTGGAAGGGATGTTTGCGAAAAATTCTTTTCCTGCCCAGTTGAAAGATGGGTTGCCCAAAAAGATTGCCATGGTCCACTGTGTCGGATCACGTGACAAAAAAGTCGGAAACACCCACTGTTCCAAGCTGTGCTGTATCACCGGTGTAAAGCAAGCCATTGAACTTTGTAAATACTTGCCCCAAAGCAGTGTATACAATTTTTATATGGATCTTAGAATGTATGGCCAGCATTTCGAAGAACTATATCAGGAAGCCCAGGAAGAATATGGAGTGAAATTTATAAGGGGGAGAGTGTCAGAAATAGCCGAAATTTCGGATGGAAGATTGCAGGTAAAAGCTGAAGATACCCTATCCGGACACCCGATGAAAATGGTTTTCGATATGGTCGTATTACTGATTGGGATGACCCCTGCTGCAAGTGCAGCATCCATAGCACAGTCATTGGCTCTTCCAAAGAGCAGTTCGGGTTTTCTGGCGCCTGTTCATCAACACATTTCCGCCAACGAAACATGCATACCCGGACTGTTTTTAGCCGGGACGTGTCGTGAACCTCTCTCTTTGCAGGAATCCATCACAGATGCCAGAGCAGCAGCTTTAAAAATAATGGAGTGGCTAAAATTGAAAGATAATAATTGAAAAATGAGCGAATGGGGCTATGCAGTGATTAAGACGAACCAATCGGACCTTGAACGAGTGGACCAGGGATTGATTGCAGCGATCGGAAATCTGGAGCCTTCAATCTTCTGGTGTATAGGCTGCGGTAGTTGTTCAGCGACCTGTACTTCGGCACAATTCAACAATTTTAATCCAAGAAGTATCATTCATGCTATCAGATCCGGTCAAGTCAATGGTATAAAAGATCAGGTTAATAAATGCTTGTTGTGTGGTAAATGTCAATTGGTATGTCCGCGTCATGTAAATACCAGAAATATAATGCTAAATGTGAAACGAATTATAGAACAAAATGCGATTTGATTATTTTGTTGTGCCATTTTGCTTGGGTTTTGGTTATCTGATCATCATCTTATTAATTCAATATGGCAGATGGATCAATGACCTTGGGGAAGGTACAGCCAAAAGAATATTTAAATCCCTATTTAGCAGAAAAACGCTGCATGCCTTCAGGGAGATTTTTCTGGAATGTCTTGTCCACAGAAAAATTTTCAGGGTAAACCCGCTTTTGGGATATATGCATATGAGCCTGGCGCTTGGGTGGTTCCTGCTGATAGTCGTTGGAAAATTCGAAGCATCCTATTTTACCAGCGAATTCGCCAATGAATTTTATTTTCCGATTTTTTTCCGATTTTTTGAGCTAAGCCCTCACCGCACTTTTACTTTGCAGGTTTTCAATGCACTGATGGATTTTTTGCTCCTTTTTATCCTGTCCGGCGTTGCTTTGGCATTGTATAAACGTTTCAAATCCAGTGCGATGGGCGTGAAAAGCAGTACAAAGCATACTTTTGGCGACAAATGGGCGCTCACGCTTCTTTGGATGATATTCCCGCTGCGATTGCTCGCAGAGAGTTTGACCGCAGGATTTGCAGGAAATGGAAGTTTCCTCACCCAACCATTGGGTAATTTGCTGGGAATGATATTACCGGTT
>JBBIUJ010000490.1:0-2483 GCA_037440345.1 Prolixibacter sp. | reverse complement strand
TTGAATATGTGTCCGGACAGTACCAAAGAGAAGATCGTTCAAGCCGCTCAGCAGGTTTTCATTCGCAAAGGAATGGATGGTGCGAGAATGCAGGAGATTGCCGATGAAGCGGGGATCAACAAAGCCTTGCTGCATTACTATTTTCATTCCAAGGAGCAGCTTTTTAAGGAAGTCTTTTACGGTATTCTTAGCCAGCTGATACCTGGTCTGATAGCCATCTTTAAGGGGAGTGAGCCATTTCTGGATAAAATTGAAGCCATCATCACTGAATATGACACCTATATGTCGAGAAATCCATTTTTGCCGCAGTTTGTGATCAAGGAGATCAACCGGGATCCGGACCAGCTTTCTGGGTTCATGTCAGACCAGGGGCTGGACTTCAGTCTTATCGAAGCAATGATTGAAAAAGAGGTAGCTATGGGTAACATCCGGCCGATTTCTTTTCCGCATCTTTTTGCAAATTTGATTGGCATGATTGTGATGCCGTACATTGGCAGACCTTTGTTTCAAAGAAAACTATTCAGAAATGATCCTGTAAAATATGATCAGTTTCTGCAGGAGCGGAAGGCGGTTATCACCTCTTTTGTGAAACAGGCATTAAGGGTGGAGAGTTGAGGAAAGAAACGGTGAAGCGGAGAAACGGAGAAGATGAGAGGGTGGGAAAATGAGAAAATGGGAACGAATGATATAAGAAGGGAAAATGTTATACTGTTTATCCGCGTTATTAGACCTCCACAGCCTCTCCAGGGGAGGGGATTGAAGTGAGGATGTTGGTTTGTACATGAATCTGAAGTCTCCCCCCGGGGAGATTTAGAGGAGTGAAATTTTGGGG
This sequence comes from Prolixibacter sp., assembly GCA_037440345.1. GTDB lineage: Bacteria > Bacteroidota > Bacteroidia > Bacteroidales > Prolixibacteraceae > CAINVV01. The sequence goes on along the minus strand of JBBIUJ010000490.1, from coordinate 1,651 downwards.
AAATGTGGCATTGCTACTTTCCCATAGCTTAAAAGGACGATACGAGTTAAAAAATTACTCAATATAATGATTAGAATGAAGAGAACATTGATTTTTCTATTGTTATTCTCCGCGACGTTCGGATATGGTCAGGTGAATTCCATTAATCTGGAAATGTGTTACCGGTTGGCCCGTGAGAATTATCCAAGACTATCCGATACGCTTAGGCAACAGCAAATCTCCGATCTCAAACTGAAAAATTTCGGAACAGTCTGGAACCCCCAACTAAATCTGAATGGTCAGGGTACTTATCAGAGTGAGGTGACCAAAGTGAGTGTCCCTATTCCTGGGATAAACATCCCATCTCCCTCCAAAGATCAGTACAAAGTCTATCTCGACCTGAAACAGACTATTTATGACGGAGGAGCCACTACAGCAAACAGCCAGGCTGAAAAGTCCGGTCTGGCAGCCGACCGGCAGAACCTGGAGGTGGAGTTGTATGCCCTGAACGACAAGGTCAATCAGCTCTATTTTGCCGTACTGCTGATGACGGAGAATGAATCGGTGATGAAGCTGAAACTTTCTTTGTTGGACGAGCGGATCAAACTACTTGAATCGGCTTTTAAAAACGGAATGGTCACCTCCCGGGACCTGGATCTGCTGAAAGCTGAGAGACTACTTACAGACCAGCAAATAGGCGAGATCCGGTCTGAAAGGTTATCAGGATTGGGAGCATTGGGCATAATTACCAATCAGGTATTGAACGAAAATACGACCCTGGCCGAGCCTGTTGTTAACAAGAAAAGTGAGTTGATCACCCGCCCTGAGTTGAAATACTTCGATCTGCTTGGAAATAAGATCGATCAAAATTCTCAATTGCTGCAGAAAGCCAGAAATCCTAAAATCTTTGGATTCGGCCAGGCCGGTTACGGACGGCCGGGCCTGAATATGCTGAAAAATACCTTCGATCCTTATTATCTCGTAGGATTGGGTGTCTCCTGGAACATCCTCGACAGGAAGCAGACCGGACGAAGCCGCGAAATTCTTGAAGTACAGAAACAGATGATAGGGAGTCAGCGTGCACTTTTTGACCAAAGCATCTCCATTGCGCTTTTCAGGGCCAACGAGGCCATAAAAAAAGCCGAACAACTGCTGAAGATTGATGAAGATTTGGTGGTTCTGAGGGAAAATATTGCAAAACAGTCGGCTTCACAACTTGGTAACGGGACCATAACTTCTGCCGATTACGTTGTCGATTTGAATGCAGTGACTCAGGCTCGGATCAACAAAAAGAGCCATAAAGTACAGTTCTATCAGGCAATAGCGAATTACAATACCCTGGCGGGAAGGCCGTGAGGGAAAGACGGGGATGACTGGGATGACAAGGACGACGGATAGGACCAGGTGAGTTTTGAGAGTTGCACTGCCCTGAGCCTGTCGAAGGGGTGATAATCACGCAAAATACCCGGTCCCTGAGCTTGTCGAAGGGGCGAAGGAGAGAAGGGGTGACCTGAACTCCGAATGGTGGCTGAAATGAATGGAAGAAACGATGAAACGGGGAAAATGAGAGGATGAGAAAATGGGAAGATGAGAAAATGAGAATGGGGGAATGCAAACCCGGGATTTAGCCGCATAGCGGCGTAATGTGATAGCCCGGGGTGTAGCGCAGCGG
>JBBIUJ010000489.1:0-2489 GCA_037440345.1 Prolixibacter sp. | reverse complement strand
GAAGGAGCAAGGTGTGGATCCGGCAAAACTAAAGCTCAAAGTCGGGATCTTTGGGGCCGAACCCTGGACCGAAGCGATGCGAAAGGAGATTGAGATGAAATTGAACATCAAAGCCATCGATATCTACGGATTAAGCGAGATTGTAGGTCCGGGAGTCTCCTGTGAATGCGAACATCAATGCGGAATGCACATCCATGAAGATCATTTCTTACCGGAAATCATCGACCCGGAAACACTTGAACCGGTTCCCGACGGCGAAATCGGGGAACTGGTCTTTACCACCATTACCAAAGAGGGCATTCCGCTGATACGCTACCGCACCAGGGACCTCACGCGACTGATTTACGAACCATGCGCCTGTGGAAGAACTCTCGTCAGGATGGTTAAATGCAAAGGAAGAAGCGACGACATGCTGATCATTCGGGGTGTCAATGTATTCCCATCGCAAATCGAAACGGTTTTGCTGCAAATGAGTGAGGTCGAACCACACTACCTGCTGATCATCGAACGGGAAGGTACCCTGGATACTGTAACCCTGATGGTTGAAGTCCAGGAGCAGTTTTTTTCGGATGAGGTGAGAAAATTACAGGAGCTCCGGTTGAAGATCACCCGTCAACTCGAAAGTATCCTGGGAATTTCCGTCAATGTGAAGCTGGTGGAGCCAAAAACCATCGAACGTACGGCAGGCAAGGCACAAAGAGTGATTGACAAACGAATGCTCATATAAACTTTTTTAGAGAATTGATTCATTCGAACATCTTTCAGCAAGTTATGAATTATGAGTTATAAGTTATAATACGCTGCAGATCAAAGTACGAATCAAATAATAACTCATAACTTAAAACTCATCACTCATTATCATGATCATCAAACAACTCTCCGTCTTTCTTGAAAATAAATCGGGTCGGTTGCATGAAGTATCAACACTTCTGGGAGCAGCGGGAATCAACATGTCAGCCTTCTCGGTAGCAGATACTTCAGAGTTTGGGATTCTGCGGTTGATCGTCTCTGACCATGAGAAGGCCTTCAGGGTACTGAAAGAAAATGCCTTCTCTGTGAGCCTGACCGATGTGGTTTGCCTCAACTGTCCAAACCAACCCGGGGCCTTGGCAAAAGCGTTGTCAATTTTGTCTGAAAACGAGGTTTCGATTGAATATCTCTACGCTTTCTCGGTTGGAGAGGCCGCAAATGTGGTGCTAAAACCGGACAATCTTGGGAAATGCATCTCAGTTTTGAGGGATCATCGCATGGAGCTTGTCAAAGCAAGTGACCTTTACAGGATTTAAAAGGGGATAAACTTTGCTGATTTTTTTTTACCTTGCGTTCCTGTTTCAGACTTGTGTTTCAGGGTATCCTGAAGACGATAATTTTAACCATTTCAATTCATGAAGAAAGTCGCAATACAAGGGATCAAAGGTAGTTTTCACGAGGACGCTGCCCTGAAATATTTTGGGGAGGAGGCCGAAATCGTCGAATGCAGGACCTTTCGAAATGTTTGCGATCTGCTCGATCGCGACCAGGTGGATTGCGCCGTAATGGCCATTGAGAACTCCATTGCAGGAAGCCTTCTCCAGAATTATGCCTTGATCCGGGATTACCACCTGAAAATTGTCGGTGAAATTTATATCCACATTCAGATGAACCTGATGGTCTTTCCGGGTGTAAAAAAGAAAGAGATCACTGAAATCTACTCACATCCGGTCTCCTTTTTACAGTGTGCCGAATATCTCGAAAGGCATTTCCCGAATGCAGAACGTAAGGAGCTGGGTGACAATGCACTGGTGGCCAAACTTATCCATGACGAAAAAATTTTGCATGCAGGTGCAATCAGTAACCTCCGTTCGGCGGGCCTGTATGGGCTTGAAATCCTTGACAAGGGTATCGAAACAAATAAGAAAAACTACACCCGCTTTTGGATACTCTCCAAACATGTTACCCAAAATGAACGAAACAACAAGGCATCTTTGTGCTTCGAAGTTGGACATTATTACGGGGCTTTGGCACGTGTACTTAATATTTTTGCAGAGAACAAGATTAACCTCAACAAGATCCAATCGGTTCCGGTCCTTGGAAAACCCAATGAATACACGATGCATGTTGATGTAGAATGGGATTCGGAAGGCGATTATGAACGGGCCATCCATCAGATTTTAAAGAATGTTTCAAGCCTGGCCATACTTGGCGAATACAAAAAAGCAGATATTAACTCATAAATAAACCTATTATGGAAAAAATAGCCATCTTTTTCGGGCCATTGAACGGATCTGTTCATCGGATTGCCAAAATGGTCGCCGCAAAAATCGGTCCTGAGAAAGTCGATTTAATCCACATTGCTTCTGCAACGACTGCAGATCTGGAGAAATATACCAAAATTATTTTTGGCATTTCGACGGTTGGTAAGGACACCTGGCAACAGAAGTTCGACAACAACGACTGGTCAAAATTCTTTCCTGCTATCACGACATTCAACTTCACGGGGAAAAGGGTCG
>JBBIUJ010000488.1:0-2503 GCA_037440345.1 Prolixibacter sp. | reverse complement strand
GAAGCAAATTTGCTACAATCGTCCCAAGCCGATAGGGGTGCTTTAAACTGATAATCTGTTTTTTCGTTATTTGTGCAATAATATCCGGACTTTCGAAGCAATTCGCTATAACATCTTACTTCCGGCGGAGGAACAATTTCGTAGGGTTGTAAATCCTTCAATCCTTTCTCACTTGTTCTCATACATCCTCCACCTATGGATGTTGCATACATACCCGTAATCAGGCAACATCGGCTTGGTGCAGAAACTCCCGCGGTGGAAAATACATTTTCATATAATATTCCATCTTTAGCTAATTCATCTAAATTAGGAGTTTTTACAACCGTATTTCCATAGCATCCTAAATCGGGCGAAATATCCTCGCATGAGATTATGATAATATTTGGATGCTTTGGCAGTTGTAAATCTTTCTGGGCTAATAATGCTGTAGCACTAACCAACCCCGTGATTGAAATATTAATACGATTAACTTTTATCATCGATCGCTATTTTTTTTGCTTTTGTTTGTTCTTAACACATCTAATTGAAAAAGCATTTCGAACTAAATATGTGTTAGTCATTTTAATATCGGTATAACCATTTAAAATACGGTAATAGTTATCCATTTCAAAACTCCATGCATAATCCTTATCAAAAGGTGTTGATGACCAGAATATTGCCCAATCATTTTTCCTTCCAAAAATGCTATCGTATGCTAAACCAGCGGGAATAATATTTAATCCTATCGTGTTATTTCCATCCCATGCTGGAGAAAAGTTTTTATCTGCTTTTAGTTGTTGCATTACATTACCATTGCGACCTAATTTATAAAGATCCAACCAATCTTGTTTTGTCGCAACATGCCAACAATCCGGACATACGCCCTGCGAGTCCGCTACACTGTATTTCATTGCTTCACGATAGGTGTAAAGACCACCATATACATTGCAATTACAGGTATCATTATCATAACAAGTTTTCTCAATGATTCCATTATTGGTTTGATTAGTATTCTTTACCATCACACCTATATTTATATTTTTGGTCATCCAGCAAGTGCCATTAATGATAATTGTTGGATATTTTATGCCAGTTCTACTATCTAAGACGGTATCTCCTTTTAAGACTTGACCATGTACAGGCCAAATAAAAAAGACAAAAAGTGAAGAAAGAATTATTCGATTCATATTATTATTTTACAAGTATGTACATTGAGTTTTTAGGCAATATAATTTTAAAACTGTCCTTGTTTCTTATCACAGTCAACTCTTTGCAAAAATATCCGGAGGCTGAAAGCAAGGTAGCCTTTGATAAAAAAGGATTTTTAATTTCGATGGTAGCATCGATGTTTTCTGCTTGCCATGGCATTCTACCTGTTTGTACAATCTTAAATCCATCAATTGTTTGATCTTTTAACTGTATCTGCGTTTTTGTCTCTTTCCAATTTGTTGGCAAATAGATAGTTCCTGTTTGAATCAATATTTTTTTGGAACGCCTTAACGGCAGTTTGTCCATTGAAACGACCTGCACACTTCCATACTCATTATTTGAATTAATGCGAACATCCTGAAGATTATATTCTTTGCGTGAATTTAAGAATCCACAAATTGATTGTGTGCAAGGTGTATTGACTATAGAAATGCCATTTCCATAATCAAGTTCCAATTCTCCCGTAATACTTTTTACCTTTTTTCTCTTAATGTCAATCAAAGAATTTAAACTGCTATTGATCTTATTTGATTCAGAATCAGTGCTGTAGCTAACATCTACGCCACCTGTAAGATAAATAAGTTGACTTAAGCCAGTAACTGTGTTCATATTGTTACTAGTATAATTTTTATCTCTGTTAGGATCAAAACTCGTGTTTTCGCTGATTAAAGGAATTTTCCTTTGAAACAAACCTTCGATAGAACGCTCCTCATGAACAATCTCTTTGCTTTGACGAATGTACCCAAGTCGATATGTAAGAGCATTTGCAGGCATCATTCCCCAGCAAGCTGGAATGGATAAATCCCATTTAGTGAGTGAGCGTGTAGAATCAGTTTTACCTAAATGAGCGAAATAAGGTTGAGCTGTGAAACCTCCGTTATCCATGGTAAACCAATACAGCCCATCAACACCGGTTAGTGAGAGATAGGCTGCACTGAGGAATGGTCCCTCAACCTGATATTTATTTGGCAAATTCCATCCACTTTCAGTAATAATCATCGGATGTGCTTTGACTTGCTTCAGATTAGTTGGGAGAATTTCTGGTGATTTTAGTGCTGATTTGCTGAAATAGGTGTCACCGGGAGTAATTTTCCAACCTGAAGTTGAGCCGAAGTGTCCACCACTAACATATCGGTTTACTGCCATTACCTCACAACCACTATTTGTCCAACGCTCCAGATCATTCAAGCGCAACACATCTGCAGTTTTCCAGTTACACCCATTAATCAACTGTTTACATTTTAATTCGTTTCTGTAATAATCATGAATTTCATCATAAAACTTCTTTTGCATTTCGGCGATAGCAACGGGGAAT
>JBBIUJ010000487.1:0-2518 GCA_037440345.1 Prolixibacter sp. | reverse complement strand
AGAACCCGTTTTCGCGTTTCTGGCTATATCCTTCACCGGATGGTAGTTTCCATCGGTAAAATGTTTGGTGATTTCATCCAATACAATGGCCAAAATAATACCCATCACGACGGAAAGGAAGGATCTCCAGTCGTGCAGATAGAAATAAGAAACAACTCCGAACAGCGCAATGCTGATGGCTGCAGAAGTGTAGAAACCCTTGTTGATGGCTTTGAGTGCATTTTGTGTTTTGGACTCTTTTTTCCCCTTCACAAGATAGGTCCCGATGATGGATGAAAGCACACCGATGCCGCGAACCAGCAAGGGGAAGATAATCCACGAAAGTTCGTGGGTTGTCATGAAAAGCACAACGCCGAGGATCAATGTAGAAACGATGGTCACTTCGTACGATTCGAAGATATCCGCTGCCATACCGGCACAGTCGCCCACGTTATCACCGACGAGGTCGGCAACAACTGCGGCATTTCGTTCGTCGTCCTCGGGCAGACCGGCTTCGACTTTGCCCACAAGGTCTGCTCCAACATCGGCCGCTTTGGTGTAGATTCCACCTCCCACACGCATGAAGAGAGCCAGCAGGGTACCGCCAAAACCAAATCCAAGAAGAGTATCGGGAGAGGCAACGCCAAAAATGATAAAGATCAAGGTTCCGCCAAGAAGACCAAGTCCGTCTGTCAACATCCCGGTTACGGTACCGGCGCGGTAGGCGATCTTCAGCGCTTCGCTGAAACTACGGCGGGAAGCGGATGCAACCCTAACGTTGGCCTGAACAGCCATGCGCATACCGAATTGACCAACCATCAGGGAGAAGACGGCACCCATGACAAAGGCCATTGCCCGGCCAAATCCGATGATCAGCTTCAGCGACTCGTCTGAGTAGCCGGCAAATCTCAGTTTCGATGATTCGGTGGGGGGTACGATATATACGGATAAAAACAGGATAATGGTAAAAACAAAGATCAGCGGAACGATGGTTTTCAGCTGACGTTTCAGATAGGCATTGGCGCCCTCGCTGATCGCACCCCAAACCTCCTGCATTTTTGGTGTTCCTTTGTCACAAGCCAGGACCTGTTTACGGAGCAGAAGGGCATAGCCCAATCCGAAAAACGAGATCACCAATACACTCCAGATGGCTATTACTTCAAAGGAGCTTGCACCAGGTAAACTAATCATAAGAATCTGTATTTATAGTGTTAAATATTAAAGAGTTGCCAAAAAATCGTAATTCATCTCCTCCAGTTCACCCATGGAAGGATAACGATAGTAGATCATATCCTTACCTGCACCAACATAAAAACCGGAAGCCACAGTGCGGTAAAGCAGTGAACCATTGTAGGAACGTACTACCGTTTTCATTTTTTTCTCATATCCCCTAAGGGCAAGCAGACAATCCCTCAGGTGTCTGACATGTGTGTAAGGCAGGTGTTCGGCTGAACCTGTTGCGGGATTTGTGGCTAACTCGCCTAATTTCATCTCCACAAAGAAAAGCTTTGGTAGTTGGAACTGGCGCGATCCGTCGGTGAGGGCTGTCATAAAGTCGGCCGGGCAAAATTCACTCACAACCTGTGGCGTAACCGGGCAAAGCTCCTGGTACAGGTGCATGGCCGGCATCTCTTCGCCAGTATTGTCATATGGTGAAGGTGTCAGCTCCAATGTTATTCCATTGTCGGTAGTGAGATAGAGGTTTTTGAGCGCATCGAGCGGAATGGTCTCAAGTACACGGTAAACTGAAAGATAGACCGAATGTTTTGGCAATCCGTCAGGATGGCGCACACAATTTGCATCGATGTAATCCATATCGACCAGATCCTTGACTTTATCAAGATCCACCTCAAAAAAGATCATCTGACCCTTGTTGCTTTTTTTCGTACCGGTAGCCATATACTCCCCAAACTCAGCAGGGGGCAGCATTGATGCGATCAGAGCCTCCGGAGTAACTGACAAATAAAGGTATTTACTCATGATGTAAATGATTAAAAATATAGAGGTTAAACATGTTATTTTGGTTCTTGCCGGACATACCAATCCCGATCAAGTATTCATTACAAATATGTAATTCTGTTTATACATTGTGAACCTGAAATATTCACGATCAGCAACATAGCATTTTTGTTTGGCAGTCCAATATTAGAGATTTTCATCGTTGCATCACCCTCATCCAACCGTTGGGACGGTCATTATTCACAAAACCTTAACATTGCCCAAACGAAGAATAATAATGTGAAAATGGGGAAATGTGAAAATGTGAAAATGATCGCCACTTACGAATGCTGTTTTAATTTTCACATTTCCTAATTTTCACATTTTCTCTTCCCCTCGTCCCAGTCATCTCAGTCATACTAGTCATCCTAGTCGGTTCAACAGAAAAAAAACGTCATTTCTATCTGAAAAATCGAAAAAAAAGCTTTTCTTTGTCCCCGCGTTTCGACGCCAATGGCCCTGTAGCTTAATGGATAGAGCATCTGACTACGGATCAGAAGGTTGGGGGTTCGAGTCTCTCCAGGGTCACTTGATAATCAGG
>JBBIUJ010000486.1:0-2530 GCA_037440345.1 Prolixibacter sp. | reverse complement strand
ACAGGTTTCCCAATATACTTTCTGACCATCACGTTCCGGCCATTTCTCCACTTTATACTGCTCGGGTGATTCGAAATCCCAACCGTAATCCTTGTCTTTCAGGTCGAGACGATCGTCGATGATGATGTTGGGTTGAAGCTGGCGCACCATTTTCAACAGATCTTCAGAACCCCAATCATCTCGGCCTTTACCATTTTTACCCGGAAAGGAGAAGTCGAACCATATCACATCGATCTGTCCATAGTTTGTCAGAAGTTCGCGTACCTGGTTTTTCAAGTATTCGCGGTATTTGGCCATGTCTTTGCCTTTGTTCAAACGGGCATAGGCAGAATCTGACTCCTGGCGCTGTGGATGCACACGGTCGATGGTGTAATCGGGGTGGTGCCAGTCGATCAGTGAGTAGTAAAATCCTACTCTCAGCCCTTCGGCCCGCAGCGCTTCGACATACTCCTTGATAACATCCCTCCCGAATTGGGTCTTGGTTGTCTTGTAATCCGTATATTTTGAATCGAAGTTACAGAAACCTTCATGGTGTTTGGCCGTGAGTACCACATATTTCATGCCGGCCTCTTTGGCCATACGGGCCCATTCTTTGGGGTTGAAAAGATCAGGGTTGTACTCCTCGAAATACTTCTGATACTGTTCATTGGTCATTCTTTCGTAGTTCTTCACCCACTCGTGACGTGCGGGAAGGGCATACAAACCCCAGTGGATAAACATGCCAAAACGGGCGTCTGTCCACCAAGCCATTCGCTTGCTTTTTTGTTCCGGGGTTTCTGTTTTGTAGTTGACCTGAGCCATCGTCTGCATAGCCATTAAAGCCAGCAACAGCAGACTAATTAATCTGATTTTTAGTTTATTCATCCTTTGAAAATTTAAGATGTAGTAAATGGAAGTTTCGTCTCTAAAATTAATGAAAAAAGGCTGATCAACGAAAACTTTCTAGTCAACTTTGATAAACTCCAATTCTTTGGTCACTTTTCTGAATTCGATACCAAAATTTTTGAGCAAATACTGTTGCATATCCGGGAAAGATAACGTTCTATTTAGATCAATAGAATAGATATGACTGGTATCGCTACCGGCAATAAAAAGGTCATTGTATAAATAGTCCAGAGAACGGCCTATTTGCTTTAAACATAGTTTCCGATTTGAACTTGAATCACTTGGAAGCGTCATCCTGTTTTTGATACTATCCGAAACAAAAAGAACCAAGACCTCTTTTGTTTTTAGTTGCTTTTTGAATTTGAGGGACAATGCTTTCTGCAAATGATCTATAACAATCCTTTTTGCTGTATCAGTGGAGTGCGTTATTGTACCGGAACTCAAATTTACATGTGCTACGAAAACGACCGTCCATAAATCTTGTGGTTTATTTATTCAATAGAAGGTCTGATGAAAAGATAGATATCAGACAGTTAATTTATTGAACGGAAATAGGTTGTGTTATTCAAGTTTGGCAAGCAACTCCTTGCTGCTGATGAGTTTTTTTTCTTTCTGAAAATTTTCCTGATCATGAGAACTAAAGTAACATTTGGCCAGCACATAATGCCTGATTTCCTCAAGATTTCCACTTCCAGGTTTGGTACCGATTTTTTCCATCTTTTTTAGCGCTTTCGCAGGTTTTCCATAATAAACATCGTTCAGAATGGAATAGAACTCAATCTCCATATTAAGGATTTCGTCTTTTGACAGTTTTTGCGCTTTGGAGAAATAATTGCCGCTGTTGTTTAAAAATGAATTCCTTAGATTTTCACTTTTTATATCTTTCCCGATGTTTTGAAACGCAAGGCCGAGATCATAATTAATTTTGGGATCTTTTTTTGCGGATTCCAGCGCTACGGCGCTCTTGTTCAATTCTCCGACCTTATCAGGAAGTGCCCTTAAAATGCTAAGATAGGGTTCAGCACTGCTAAATCCGACATTCTCCCAAATTGCATCTCCCGAAGCAGACGCAACCACTACCTTAGGGATCCCGGTAACGCCGTATGTCATTGCAGTAGCCCGATCGTTGTCAGTGTTGATTTTCACTCCGATAAAATTTTTGGCGATCTCTTTCATTTCGGGATTTTGCCAGAGAGCTTGATCCATGGCATTACAAGGGCCACACCAACTTGCCCAAAAATCGATCACAATTAATCTATTGGTCTCTTTGGCAACCGACTTTGCCTTTTCCAAATCATTCAACCAGTAAATTTGCGCCTGTAAATTGCCTGCAAAGAGGAGAATCAGCAATAGGATGTAACTCTTTTTCATAAATGATGGTTTAAATTAGTGAATACCAAGATAGCTATTTTAACATAAACCAACATCAAAACACTCATTTTTTAATCATTTCTGTATGCTGTGAGCCCTTTGTGTCACCCTTTGAGTCCATTGTAGTGAGAATTAAATTTTGCCACCAAGATTTCTATGGTTTAAACAAATGTTCTTTGAAATATTTTATGTTGTTTGATATTCTACTTGATAAGGAGTACCTCTGTTTATTACTGCGCACAATCGGTGAAGGATCTTGTTTCGGATTGCATTT
>JBBIUJ010000485.1:0-2544 GCA_037440345.1 Prolixibacter sp. | reverse complement strand
ACGTGGTGTTGCCGAGGCTGAGCCTAACAACATTGCAGGTGAAGACAAATTATTATTATTGATATTGATGTTGCTATGACTTGTGATTGCAGATGCAGCCGATGGATTGTGGCAATCTATCCTGGACAAAAATCTGCTTCAATTCGGCAAATATTTCAGGGAATCCTTCGAGGCACAAATAGCCATGTTCCCCAATATGGTTACCCCACAAATTACGGAAGCCATCCACCAATATGAAAATAAAGCCCTGGGTTGGAAAATTTCAGGGGCAGGCGGTGGAGGATATTTGGTGCTTGCATCAGAGACACCTGTCGAGAACGCGATGCAGATCAGGATTAGACGGTAAGACTAGGACGACTGGGATACTCTAGCTTTATCCCTTGATGATCTTTTTTCGACCTTCGCTCCCTCCGTCCGAAACACTAATAAACTCATTTCCGAAAATTCCCTCACGGACGGCTCTTCATGCCACATTCCCAACCCAAGGTTCTCCCGCATCGGCGGGACTCCACCCCTGGCTAACAACATACCGCCGCTATGCGGCTGGATTCGGGCAGATTGAAATTTGCAATTCAAGAACAAACATATTTACCTCTCCCCATTTTCAATATTCGTTTGTGAAATTCGCTTAAATTCGTGAAAATTTGTAACAAAATGAAGAACTTCGCCCTGATCGGCACCGCCGGTTACATCGCCCCACGCCATTTGAAAGCCATTAAGGAGACAGGCAATATTCTGGTTGCTGCTGTCGATAAATTTGACAGTGTTGGTATTCTTGATAGCTACTTCCCCGGAGCTTCATTCTTTACGGAGTTTGAGCGGTTTGATCGGCATGTGGAGGTGCTGAGGAGGAAGGGGACGACGGGGACGACTAGTATGACTGGGACGAAAGAGAGACGGAGTGACGGAGTGACGGAGAGACCGATTGATTATGTGACGGTTTGTACGCCGAATTATTTGCACGATGCCCATATCCGTTTTGGTTTGAGGGTGGGGGCAGATGTGATCTGCGAAAAACCACTGGTACTGAATCCCTGGAACATTGAGGCACTGGCTGCCATCGAAAAGGAGACCGGTAAAAAAGTTTTCAATATCTTTCAGTTGCGCCTGCACCCTTCCATTATCTCCTTAAAAAAACGTATTGCAGATGGCCCAAAAGATAAAATATACGATCTCGACTTGACTTACATCACTTCCCGAGGGAAATGGTATTACACCAGTTGGAAGGGGGATGTTTCGAAAAGCGGTGGCATCGCCACCAACATCGGGGTCCACTTCTACGACATGCTGGGGTGGATCTTTGGGAAGGTATCGGAAAACATCGTCCATGTTGCCTCCCATGACCGGGTTTCGGGATTCCTCCGGCTGGAGAAGGCACGGGTCCGCTACTTCCTAAGCATCAACGAAGAGACCCTGCCTGTCGCAGTCAGGTCGGCCGGGAAGAAGACCTACCGTCTGCTGGAGATGGATGGCGAGGAGATCGAATTCAGCGAGGGTTTCACCGACCTGCATACCGAAAGCTACCGTCAGATCCTGGCCGGGAACGGGTTCCCGCTACTGGAAGCAATGCCCTCCATTCAATTGGTGTACGATATCCGGCACGCAATCCCGTTTGGGTTGAAGGGGGAGTATCATCCTTATGCCAAACTTCCATACGGCAGACATCCTTTTGAGAAGACATGACGGAAAGAAGGAGGGACGGAAGAATGGTAGTGTGACGGAAAGACGGAGGGACGGAAATTTACGGAGTGTATCGTCAATTCCCATCTTTCCATCATCTTCCATCCCTCCGTCATTATTCCGTCATTCCGTCATTTTTTTTCGCATCAATGATTATTTTGTGAGGGAATGTTGGTTTTTAAAAAAAATCACTACATTTGCTAGTAGTCTAAACTAAAAGTGAATAAAGTGCTTTTCGTTTGTACCTTGTATCTGCCTAAAACCTGTTCCGCATGAGAGAGTATATTTATGTGATTGCCAGCTTTGTGGTGGCGCTCTACATATCTGCACGCACCATCCCCACTGTGATCAATGTGTCGCGGCAACTTAAGTTGTTTGCGGTCCCCAACGGGAGGTCCTCCACCATTTACAAAATTCCAACCCTGGGTGGTATCTCCATTTTTCTTGGTTTTATTTTGGGCTTGACCCTTACTTCCAATGGATATACCATTCCCGATTTGATTTACATCATTGCGGGCGTGTTAATCATGTTCTTCGTGGGACTGAAAGACGATATTGTATCGCTGAGCGCTATTAAGAAACTAGGCGCACAGATTTTCGTCGCGGGAGTACTGATCGTCTTGGGCCATTTTCGCTTCACCAGTTTTCACGGATTTTTAGGAATTGAAGAGATTCCATACGTTGTCAGTGTATTAATTACCGGATTCGTCTTTATTGTCTTTATCAATGCCTTTAACTTGATCGATGGCATCGACGGACTGGCAGCAGGACTAAGCATCTTCTCCGCAGCCGTATTCGGAACCTGGTTCTTTCTCTCCGGTCATTTCGAATTTGCCATCATCTCCTTTTCGATGGTTGGGGCTC
>JBBIUJ010000484.1:0-2556 GCA_037440345.1 Prolixibacter sp. | reverse complement strand
GGGATTCAACAATTACCCCGTTTTTCCCTTCAGAGATGACTTTAAATAATCCAGGTTGCCCGGATATAGCCAAAATACCTTTTAACATAAAATAAACATTTTGTTATTGTGCAAAAATAACAAGAATTTTTAATTGAGACCTGCTACTTCGATTCAAAACTTTGGCGAACTTTGCCAGCTAAAGAAGTGTATGTATGAGTCAACTTAAGATGGTCGTTACGGATCTGGATGGAACACTGCTCCAAAATGATCAATCAATTAGCGCTGAAGATCTTGAAACGCTTCAGTTGCTTGGTGAATTGGGAATCTGCCGGGTCGCAGCAACTGGGAGAAACCTTTTAAAAGTACGTCGGGCACTGAATCCGTCAGATCCATTTGATTACGTCATCTGTTCATCCGGCGCCGGTATCGTCGATTGGAAGAGGCAGGAGGTAATCCGGGCCATTAATTTTACGGATGAATTGACGGCCAGACTGATTGAGTACCTGATTGACAATGGATATAACTTCAAGGTTTCCGATTGCTTTCCCGATAATCACAATTTTTTCTGGTGGAAAAAGTCTCCTTGCGAGGAAATTGAACGATACATTGAACATCATTCCAAAATGGGAAAGTCAGAAGAGATAGTCCCCGGTAAAAAATACAGCTCTTCCCAGATGTTACTTTTCTTCCCCAAGCAAAGTAACCGGTTCGACGAGGTCAAAAAGAAACTTCTCTCCCATTTCGACGAAATCAGCCTTATTCGAACTACCTCTCCGCTTAATGAAAACTGGACTTGGATGGAAATATTCCCGAAAGGAATCTCAAAAGCCCATGGAATAGCCGAAATTTGCGATTTAAAGGGTATTAACAGAAATGAGACACTTGGTATTGGAAACGACTTTAACGACCTGGAAATGCTTGATTTCACGCATTTATCGTACGTTGTCCACAATGCGCCACAAGAGTTAAAGGATAAATTCCTTATCTCACTTCCCCATCATGAGAACGGATTTTCCCATGCGGTTAAAAAACATCTGCCAAAAAAACCTAGCCGGTAATTTAAATCATTATTGTCAGGTAAAATATGCAACGGTGCCAATGTAACAACTACGTTGCTTTGTCATGATTTTAATAACTTCATCTATAAAGATAAAGCAACTACGTTGCTAATGTAACAGCCTGGATAGTAGTAATATTCCCCTACTTACTGCAAAGTTCGGTCAGTACACCAAAAGTTGATTTCGGATGCAGGAATCCGATGTTGAGTCCTTCCGCCCCTTTTCTACCTTTTTTATCGATCAATTGTATACCAGACCCTTCAGCTTCCGCCAAAGCTGAATCTACCTGATCCACGGCAAAAGCAATGTGGTGTACCCCGGGTCCTTTCTTTTCCAGAAATTTTCCAATTGGTCCTTCCGGATCCATCGATTCAAGCAATTCGATTTTTGTCTCACCAACTTTAAAAAAAGCAGTTTTCACCTTTTGGTCAATTACCTCTTCAATGGCATAACATTTTGATCCCAAAAGGGTTTCATAATATGGAACTGCTTTTTCGAGACTTTCTACAGCGATGCCGATGTGTTCTATTTTTGTAATGTTCATATCCATGTAATTATTTGTTATACGCTTTGGGCACAAATCGATAGTGTGATCCAAACCTTTCAAAAGCCGCTTTGTCCAGCATTTCCCTATGATTTGGATGGGCTATTGATATAAGCAGTTTGGCCCGTTCCTGCATGGTTTTACCGTACAGGTTAACTACGCCGTACTCGGTTGCAACCCAATGGATATTAGCCCTTGTTGAGACAACCCCGGAACCTTCAATCAAGGTAGGCGATATTTTGGACATCCCCTTTTCAGTGACAGAAGGCATTGCGATGATCGGACGGCCATTTTTCGAATAACCTGCCCCGCGA
Source organism: Prolixibacter sp. (assembly GCA_037440345.1). GTDB lineage: Bacteria > Bacteroidota > Bacteroidia > Bacteroidales > Prolixibacteraceae > CAINVV01. Next base: position 658 of record JBBIUJ010000484.1, on the reverse strand, counting down.
ATAAAGTCAATCTGACCTCCTACACCGGAATAGTGTTTGATACCGATTGAATCGGCGCAGACCTGTCCGGTCAGGTCGATGGCCAGCGCGGCGTTGATGGCTGTAACATGGTCAAGTTTGCGGATTACTGCCACATTGTTGGTATGTGAAACATCCATCATGGCTACCATGGGGTTATCATCCACAAAATCGTAAAGCGCTTTGGATCCCATCAGGAATGAGGCAACCATTTTACCTTTGTCGAAATTCTTCATCCTTCCGGTTACTACCCCTTTCTCGACCAAAGGTAGTATTCCGTCAGAAAACATCTCGGTATGGACCCCCAAATCTTTGTGGTTGCCCAACTGCGATAAAACAGCATTGGGTATTCCCCCGATCCCCATCTGTAAGCAAGCGCCATCCTCTACGAGCGTTGCAACATTTTTGCCGATGGCTATTTCTATGGGGGAAAGCGGTGCAGGATTATGAGCATACAGCGGAGAATCATCCTGGACAAAATAGTCTATCATATTGATGCTGATCTGGGCATCCCCCCAGGTCCTTGGGACGTTGGGATTGATCAGTGCTATAACGGTATCAGCACATTCGACAGCTGCAAGTGTTGAGTCTACTGATGTGCCCAATGATACAAATCCATGCTTGTCAGGCGGTGAAACCA
>JBBIUJ010000483.1:0-2569 GCA_037440345.1 Prolixibacter sp. | reverse complement strand
GGTGAACCATTCGACATCATCATCGATCGTATTCATTGCTTCTCCAAGTGTGATAAGCAATCCGACATTGGGATACTTTTCGATGAAAGCAGCAATCGATTTTCTGGTATAATCTGCGATAATCGGTATGATAGGCCTTTCGCGGTCCTGTGTTTTCAAGTGGTTGTATTCGGCGAAAGGTTTTGAAACAATGATATTGTAAAACATCTGGATCACAAAGATGCCCCGCTTATCCGCTTCTGTTGTCAGGAAGGAAAATATCTCTTCATTCTGTTTAAAGGTTGCATCATCAACCTCCACCGCGTAAGGATAATCTTTGAGTTTAACCAGGGATGCAAAGGGATGTCCGTTCCAGAGGTACAAGGAGTTGAACCTGTTTTCGACCATCATATCCAGGTATTTGATCCATAAGGCTTTGTCGTAAAACCAGGGAAAATTTTGGGGTGTATAGGGATATTCATAGACGGTCCTTCCAGGTAAATAGGTCGTTTTCTGAAGACCGATGCAGGTACCGCGCATCACCATTCCCGGTTGATCGGTCAGTTCTAGATCTTTCGGAATCTGTTTGACGGCCTTGATCCTGCTGATCAATTCGAGGCAGCCATAAAGCGTGCCGCTGGGATCTTTTCCCGCAACATAGATATTTTTGTGCTGTGTCCGGATCGCATATCCTTCTTTCGAAAGGGAGTCCAGCAAAGGATATCCGGAAGCAATTTCCTTGAGCAACGGGTCTTTCAGGGTACCAATAATTATTTGTCTGTCATATTCACCGGTAGCCGGATGGTCTGACAGCTGAACCTGAAAGCCTGCCGAAGTTAATGCTGCTGAAAGCTTTTCGACAGCAAATTTTTCCCTGGAGGTACGTTGGGAGGATGTGATGACCACTTTTTTGGCCGGAACATAAGTGGAGATGTTCATGAATAAGGCTAAGAACATCAGGATGTGAAATATTTTAGTCATTTGCTAGAGTCTGTCTATGTTTATTATTTGCATGGTTGAACCCACTTCGGGGTTCTTGATCGTAGTCTATCATTTGCCCCTGGTTTCACCAGGGGTTATTGACATTTAACCCTTTCAGGGTATTCCGAAATCTCAAGGCTGAAGGCCTTGTAAGTGAATAGCCGTGGGTGGAACCTACGGTAAATGAAACACATGAGCAGACAACCCGAAAGGGTTGAATATTTGATATCTTTTGAAGGTTTATATTGGTCTGCACCTATTTATCTTTCAATAGATACATATACTCCTTTTGCAATCCTGCATTTGCCTTGATGCTGTCCGCCACCTGGGGACCATTGTTGCTCGATTCGTTGCCCGGACCCGGAGTATTGGAGAAAAATTTCGCTACCTCAGTCCAGTTGTTTGTTGCGCGGATATAGGACGAACCCTCATCAAAATAGATGTACTGATAATGATTTGGATCATGGGCATAAGGCGCCTTCACCAGATCATGGATGTAGTTGTCGCTGATTTCGGTATTGGGTTGGGCCGATAATGTATAGATTCCGCCGACATCGTACAGGTTTTTGGCGAAATGGTGAATGTGGTTGGCATGGATCAGGTTGTTGCGCATGCAACTGATACTTCTGGTCCAGCCCCAGCCCACACTGATGCCAGAATAGTTGACATCGGAAATTTCGTTGTGCGAAACAGTGATATTCCTTGCAAAACCAATCCCGATACCCACACAACCCCAATCTTCGTTGGTGGCATCGGTAATCAGGTTGTTTTCGATGGTCTCAAATTGGCATATCTCCCGCTCGTCGGATGGGTTGAACGGAAGATGTGCTTCGAAATCGGCGCTGCCGAAAAATCCTGCCTGGATGGCAGTACCACCGATATCCCTGAAGGTACAACCTTTAATTGTATCACGACTAGTGGCTGTAACCAAATCCAATCCGGTAGCGGCTAGATGCCTGAAATTACAACTTTCGAAAATCAGTCCGGTGGCATAGGAAGCCTCCACGGCTGCCGACTGTCTGCCCAACCAGGCTTGGTTCTCCAGTTTTGCCTTGTCGGGGGTTCCGGGTACCTCTAGTTTGTAAGCATCCAACAGGAACATGCCCGCCTGAAGCGGCACATGACCTGCCTTTGAAGGTCTCATCCAGCCAGTGTGTTCGAAGTTTATGCCTGCAAAATGTATATTCCTCACCGGGAAATCTGCCGATCCTTTTATCAAAATGAGGGTTTCGAGATTGGGCGCAATGACCTCCGAATTCTTCATATCCTGATTCTCTTTCGGCCAGTAGTAAATTTTTCCGGCCGACAGATCCTCGTACCATTCGCCCGGCTGGTTCAGCAACTCAATGGCATTGACAAAATAATAGGCCGAGTTTCCGTTTTTCTCTTTTTTTGCATCGATATAGGGTGCAGGCCAGGGATGCTCAAATTCTATGCGGCTTTCCGGCTGATAAAAGGTAACTGCGGCGCTGTCGCCGACTGTGCGATTCTCTTTAACCCTGAGATTGGCAATGGCCCACCACTGGAGGATGACCAGTTCCAACTGTTTGATTTCCTTGATGTGAATGGATGGTTTAGGTATCCACATGGCCTGGTTCTGCTTGTCAAC
>JBBIUJ010000482.1:0-2618 GCA_037440345.1 Prolixibacter sp. | reverse complement strand
AGCTTCGATTTGAATCCTGAGGTATTATCAGAAGGAGTACATAAATTAAGCATTAAAGCCGCATTCACCTCAGGAACAGGCAGCCTTGCCGAATTGGCCGGAGCAGAAGGATATAGTGGCGATTTGACGTGGAATGTAAGAGTGATTTCTCAACCCGAAAACAGCTTCAATTTTGGATACCGGCTAAACAAGGATGGTTTTGTGGAAGTTTTTTGGTCGAACTCTATCCCTGAGAGTATGATTGAAAAATATGTCATTCATTCGGGGCTAACTCAAAGCAAAGACATCGTCATTAATGACCCAAAACAAAAATATTTTGTGGATTCAGGATATGTTTGCGGGTATGTCTATTACCAAGCCAGCACCTACCTCAAGGATGGAACCATATTCTCGAAACAGTTCTCTTTTGAGAAACCAACTCCCACGCTCTATTTTGAAAATATCGGCGTCAACAAACTGCGCATATATTGGAACAAGCCTTTTGCCAATGGGCGATACAAACTATCTGTAGGCAACACTGTTTATGCATCGGATATCACAGATACCACCTTTACAACTGCTCAGATCTTTGGACCAAGTCGTCAATTCAATTTAGAAATTAAACCTAAATATTCTAAATTTGATAATACAAGCAATAAGTTTAGTGCATGGAATTGGTATTCCCAAGGTTCAGCACTTGGTCTTCCGAATTGGCCATTATTTGCATATAATAAAAAAGACAACATCCTATATTCGAGCCGATACAATGATTTAATCGCTTTTGATGCAACTACAATGAATCAATTAAACAAGGTATCGATCAATGGTAATACATGGGGATTTATGTATGGCGGAAAAATAGCTACTGCGCCACACAATTCATCTGTGGCAGCCATGACCGGCGAAGAAACCTGGATTTATAAAGACAGCCATTTTGATAATTCAATTAAAATTCCGGCTTTACCAGGCGATGTCAACACCAAATTGGCAGCAATAACGAGCGACGACAGGTTTTTTGTAGTATTAAATGGCAGTAATGTATGCTCTGTTTTTAACAGTACTACGGGAGCAAAAATATTTGAAATTCCATTCACCTACAAGACGATTTATTCCTTTCCAGAGCTTACTACTGTATCCGAAGACGGAAAGTATTTTTGTGCATCGTCTGAAAATGGAATGGAAATTTTTCAAATAAACGGTACAACGGCAAATGTGATATATGCAGACACAAGGTATTACAAAGGAGCGATGTTTATACCATCTCAACCAAACATGATTCTTTTCAGGGTTGGGTCGGTTATCGAAATCCGTCAATTACCCGATTTCAGCATTATGCAATCATTCGACGTGTCAAAAAATGGAGCTTTACTTTGTAATATCGATCCGGCGAGCCTAAATCTTCTTTACTTTCAAAACGACTCGCTAAAGGTATGCAAGGTCAATAATTTATCAGAAACTTTATTTCAAATTAAAAGTGATGAACAAACTTGCAAAATGTACAATAATAAACTGTTGACCTTTGGCAGGGGTGCTACCTATCTGGACATAAGCCCTTATTTGAACAAAAATTATCTGAACTTAAAACCCAAAATCAAAAACAAAGAAGAATTTCAAAACCCTGCTCTTCAGGATTTACACTCTCGTAGCAGAATTCTCAAAAAATTTAAAATCGCTAACTTATAAAACGAAACCAACGTAAAATCGAGGAGATATTGAGATAAGTTTAAGTAAAAAACAAGTTCTGAGCTCCAAAATATGACACGACTAAATTGAGGAACACAATCTCACTTCAGCGTAGCCCCGTCACCACGGATATGAAGCCGTAGAAAGATGATGTACCGTTGGCGGATTACAGATTCGAATAATAGGAAAGGGAACGGAATACAATTGCCAACAAATGGCGAACGCGGTTTCTGCAACGATGGAACAAGCACAATACAAAAAAATTACAACAAGAACACCGACATATTATAAACTAAATTATACAAACAATTTTTTTAATTTAAATGATCAAAAACAGTTTAATTTTGAGGAATATGGTTGCCGTGGCAATCTGCCTTATAGGAATGGCAATTTTTTCAGGTTGTGCCACTGATGAAGAGGTAAATGTAATAAAGCAGATGAGTGTGACGACTGCGAATAACGTGGTGAAATTTCAACTGAGAGGTACAGGTACTTTCTCCATTGATTGGGGAGACGGCTCATCCATAGAAACAGGGAAATTGGGCGTTGACATCAAAGATGATGGCGAAGGTTGGTATGAATTCAGTTACAGCTACTCAAATAAAACAGTTCGTACCATTTCCATCACTGGCGACTATATTTATGCATTGGAGATTCCCAAAATGCAGTTGGTAAAATTAGATGTAAGTAATAATTCCGCATTAAGCTATTTGAATTGCTCAGAAAATCAATTAACGGTTCTGAATATAGGCAGACTTACTAATCTCGATTATTTTCGTTGTGGTTATAATCAATTAACGTCTTTGGACGTTAGCCAACTGACTAATCTTACTTATTTATGGTGCGGTTTCAATCAAATAACATCTTTGAACGTGCAAGGCCTAACCAAGTTGGATATGTTGTCATGTGAGCATAATTCTCTATCTACTTTAGATATAGGTCATCTTACTAATTTA
>JBBIUJ010000481.1:0-2630 GCA_037440345.1 Prolixibacter sp. | reverse complement strand
ATTCTTTTTATTCACTTCAGCCTGAATAGATAAACCTGAAATTATAACATTTGTGGATTGAACAACAATGATTAATGGACGGACTAAATCAACACGAGAAGATTCACTATAAAAATGACATTCCCCGACGGGAGTTGACACTGTCGTTGGTAGATTTTTCACAACTAAGTTTTTAGTTCCTCCTTTGCAAGAGTATTCCAAACTATACTTATCGTCATTTTGCTTTATCGTAAAAATCAATTGCTGTCCAGCAAGATTATCCAGCAACTTTTTATCATAACTCAGCTTAATTGGAGAAGCTTTGTAGAGTTCGGACGGCTTATTCAGAATGGTTTGGTAGTAATACGAAGTATTCAATCCTAACGAATCCACAACCCCAACCAATAATCTTTTAGAGCGAAAAACCTCAACTTCATTCTCAATATCTCCACCACTCTCCACACCCAAATCTTTAAGTAGTTTTGATTCTCCATTTTTATCTGGACTTTTAATCAAAACTGACGCATTAACTTGATATACATCAATTTGCATTTTGGCGTAAAAATAACCTATAGTCACAGAAATTAATACTGAAAGCAATATCCACCTCCAGTGATTAAAATATCTCCAGAAAACCTCAGACAGATCAACAGTATCAGTTTTTCTGGGAGCATTCGACAATATATTTGCGTTTGTATTTTTCATTTAATTTAAATAATTCTTTATCTACTCAAAGTTGCAATCAAAGAGATAATAGAAATAAGCGGTGTAACAACCATGAATACTTGTTGAATACCAAACCCACTCGCTGAAGATTTTTTCGCACTGTTTGGTTCAATGTATATTAAATCATTCTGTTGAAGATAATAATATGGAGATTTAATAAGATCTTTATCACGTAAATCGATGCGAAATGTTTCTCGCTCACCAGTTTTAGACTCACGAATCAACAACACATTATCACGTCTCCCAGTAATCTGCAAATCACCAGCTTGCGCAATAGCTTCAAGAATTGTCATTCTTTCGTCGAGTACAGGGATTATTCTACTTCCAGAAACATCACCTAAAATGGTCACCTTAAAATTAGAAATACGAACCGTAACAATTGGATCTTCCTTCACATACCTTGGTGCTATAAGATTTTTGATATTCTCTTCAATTTGACGTTTAGATTGTCCTGCAACACTAATCTTTCCCAATACAGGGAAATTTATTTCCCCAACGTTATCGACCAGATAGCCCATTACTCCAGGAGTAATGGTTCCAGGTACAATGGGCATATTAAAGGGAGCAGAGATTTCAGAAGAGAATGTTGAAACTGTAATCATGAGCACATCACCATTCTTTACTAGGATTTCTGGCAAGGTAGGTAAAGAGCTCTTACTTAAATCAATTTTGGCTCCAGAATTTTGAATATAAATGACATTCTTTACTGACTGGCACGAACTAAACGTCACCAAAAGAACGACAAAAAGCACCAAATGCAACTTTCCAATTTTCATTTTTAGAAATTCATTTGTCATTGTTTCATAATCACTTGATATTGAACACGACATATATAAAACCTATTAAAACAGAATAAAGGCAACCAAATAACGGTCTATTCTATGTACGAAGGTATTATATTTTTTTTACTTACAAAAAAAAAACCCACAAAAGACAGCGCTTTTATGGGTTTTCAATATACAATCAAAGCTTACTCTTCGACTTCAATCTTTTTATGTTTTCGCTTCATCATATCGTAAGCTACAGGCATAGCAATGAAAAGCGTCGAATATGTTCCTACAAACACTCCGATAAACATTGCAAACGTAAAGCTTCGAATCGTATCTCCCCCTAAAACGAAAATACTAAGTAGCACAATAGCTGTACAAAGCGATGTACTCATAGTTCTAGACAGCGTAGAGTTCAACGCATCATCCATCAGACGTTTAAGATCACGTTTCGGATAATTATGCATAATTTCACGAATCCGGTCGAAGATAATTACTGTATCATTTACGGAATAACCGATTACAGTAAGAACAGCAGCAATAAAGGATTGATCAATCTCCATCGAGAAAGGAACAAATTTATGGGTAATTGAATATATTCCAATAATAATCAATGTATCGTGTAACAACGAAATAATTGTACCCATACTGAAAGCAACATCTCGGAAACGGAAAAGGATATAAATACCCATCATTATAACTGCAATAATCACAGTCCAAATCGCTCCTCGAGTAATATCGCTAGCGATAGCTGGTCCAACTTTCTGAGAACTTACTACATTATTGGCAATAAATTGGTCCAAAGTTGTTCCAGCAGGATGATCTTTTCAGTCCATCATATAATTTCTGAGCAATTTCTCCTTCAATCGCCGGATCACTCTCTTTAATACGGTAATTGGTTGTCACTCTAATCTGATTATTTGAACCAATAGTAATTGCACTTACGGCATACTCTCCAAAGAATGGTTTAAGCTCTTCGCTAATTTTGTCCGTTTGCACAGGATGATCCAGACGAATTTTGTAGTTATATCCACCTGAGAAATCAATACCCTGTTTCAATCCAAAAGTAAAGAATGAAATGATAATAAGCACAATTGCTATCGACGAAGCAATGTAGCCTTTTTTACGAATTTCAACCCATCGAATCTTGGGACTGAT
>JBBIUJ010000480.1:0-2630 GCA_037440345.1 Prolixibacter sp. | reverse complement strand
AGAGAAAAAGATTTCTTTTCCTTCTTTGCGTGAGTTAAGTATTTTTGCGCGCTTCAATAAATTTAAATGATGTGAAATTGTTGGACGGGACAAAGTAAATCTACTTGCAATATCATTCACGCACACTTCCTTTTGGGTAGCAAAAATCATAATTATCTCCTGTCGGGTTTTATCGGCTAAAGCGCTGAAAAAATCAGGGCATTCTTCACAAAAACAGGCGTTGCTTTCAGATTTTATTTTTTTAATGCGTTTAAGCATATCTACATGTTTAACGATGCGAAAATAGTGTATTTATTTGAAACGCACATTTATTTTCAAAATATTTTCCGCTTTTTAGTTCAATAATCTGTAATTTTTAATTTCTCGTTGAAGATTCCCTTACCACCAATTTTGTTTGAAGAACGATGGTTTCCGCGTACGCTGGATCCTCCATTTTTTTAAAGAACAGCTCTGCTGATTTAATGCCGATCTCCCTGGTAGGATGCATGATGGAGGTAAGTTGCGGGGTAGAAAAGGTCGCATGAAATTCATCGGCAAAACCTACGACTCCGATCTCTTGCGGGATTTTGAGACCCCGCCTTTTCAGCTCTTTCATCACCGTGAATATGACCATGTCGTTGATTCCAAAGATGGCATCCGGAGGTTCTGGCAGTTTGAGCAGATCATCCATTATCCCGAGAGCTTCTTCGGAGAGCATATTGCACGTGCGTAACAGATCAGGATTAAATTTCAAACCAGACTCATTTAGTCCTGAAAGATATCCCTTCACTCTATCTCGGGAAATGTTGAGGTGAGCGGGTCCTGAAATAAATGCAATATGTCTGTATTTTTCCTCGTTAAAATGGCGGATAATCTGCTCAACAGCATCCTTGTTGTCTATCACAACGCAGGGAACGTAATTAGACAGACAGACCCGGTCGAAAAAGACCAATGGTATTTCGTCAGTAATCAGTTGTACAAAATGGTCAAAACGATCTGTCTCTTTACTTAAACAGACAATCATCCCATCGACCCTTGCCTTCAGAAGATTGGAAACGGATTCAATCTCTTTCTCCATGCTTTCATAGGAAGAAGCCAGGAGGATAAAATATCCGCGACTCTTCGCATACTCTTCAATTCCGGAGATGATGGAAGAGTAGAAATGGGTAACCAGATCGGGGACGATCACTCCGATCATCCGGGTCTCCTGCTTCAGTAACCCCATAGCAAGCGGATTGGGGACATAGTTACGGACCGCAGCAAGCTCCTGTACCTTCCGGGTAAGTTCATGACTGATATCGGGATGATTTTTCAGCGCCCTGGAAACCGTAGATATGGAGATGTTAAGCTCTGATGCAAGATCTTTTAATGATAAATGCCTTTTGGCCATACTGGTATAAAATCGATCGGTTGAAATTACAAAACTATTGACGTATCTACGCCAAAAACTGAAAAAAGAGCTAAGAAAACATGTTCCACAACATTTTTTCTGTTCCGCAAAGCTTTGCAATGGGAGATATATTTGGCAAAGCGGATTAGTTTCGTGAATTTTGAGTCTCTTATGAAGAACTTATGCTTCGAAAAATCAATACTTATTCATTACGAAATGGAAAGAAAGAAAAAAGGCCTATTTACTACTGAAGACGGAAGAAATCACACGTTAATTTTCTTCCTGGTTGCGCTTCTTTTTACTTTATGGGCAGTTGGTAACAGCTTGATAGATACGATGGACAAGCATTTTCAGGATTACTACCACCTGACAAAGGCTGACTCGGCCAATGTTCAGTTTTCACATTATCTGGGCTATTTTTTCATGGCTTTGCCAGCTGGGTGGTTTATTCATAAACTTGGTTATAAATGGGGGATCATTTTGGGCTTGAGTTTAGCTGCCTTGGGCTGTCTGTGGTTTTATCCTGCAACCAAAATTGACGGGTTCTGGGCGGTTCTCCTAGGTGTTTGCCTGGTGGCCATGGGTTTCTCATTCCTCGAAACTGTTGCCAATCCATATACCACAGTGTTGGGAGATCCAAAATATGCGGCATCCCGTATTAACCTGGCGCAATCTTTCAATGCTATTGGCTGGCCAATCGCCCCGTATATTGGCGGCTTATATTTCTACCATTCAGATGCTACTCTTTCGGCTCAGCAAAACGCTGAAATTGCGCATAAAACAATGTGGATACCCTATGTAGCCCTTGCTGTTATTATTATGGTTCTGATTATCGCTTTTATTAAAAGTAAGATGCCGGATGTCGTTGAAAATGAGAATAACCATAATTCCGAAAATCAAACAGCCAAAGTCGATGTATTTGGACAACAAAGTCGCTTGTCAACAGTCCTTTTGTATGTTTGCGCTATTTTATTCAGTTTTGCTTTAGGTATGATTTTCCGCTTTTTTGCCCAATTATTTTATATGGACAGGGAGACACTTGCCAATCCTGATGCCATGTTAGCCTTGAACCATACTTTAGCCATGGTGTTCGATGTTACTACCATTAGTGCGGGTGTGGCTTCCATTGTTTTTATCACACTCAAAAAGAAACAACTGATTCACAAAAACAGCATTTGGTCGGCGCCACACTTTACCGGGGCAACTATTTCGCAATTTCTTTATGTGGCAGCCCAGGCGGGCATATTTAGTTTCTTTATCA
>JBBIUJ010000479.1:0-2636 GCA_037440345.1 Prolixibacter sp. | reverse complement strand
TTCTGCAAACAATCTTTTATCGATCGTAAATAATATACTCGACTATAACAAAATTGAAGCCGGCAAAGTAAGCTTTGAATTGATTGAAATGAATCTGGTCGACATCTCACAAAATATTATCACAGGTTTTAAAGCTTATGCATTTGAGCGAAACAATGAATTGATTTTTAACTACGACCCCGCAGTAAAATTAGACGTACTGGGAGATCCTACCAGAACTACTCAGATCATCGGCAACCTACTGAACAATGCCATCAAATTCACCAAAAAAGGAAAGATTACATTGTCGCTCAAAATGGTGGAAATGAATAACGCAACCGTGAAAGTTGAATTTAGAATTGCTGATACCGGTATTGGAATCGACAAAGACAAACAGAAACACATTTTTGAGCGGTTTACGCAGGCAGACTCTACCACACAACGCAGCTTTGGCGGAACAGGTCTGGGACTGGCTATCTGTAAAAAATTACTGAACTTACAGGGAGCAGAACTTTTGCTGGAAAGCGAACCGGGACAGGGTTCTGTATTTTATTTTACACAAACATTTCCATTAAGTAAAGTACAACATGCTTTCAACTCCGGATCAGACCAGTTACCTACCGAAGAATCTCAGCCATTGAAAGGAGTTAGCATTTTATTGGTTGAAGACAACGAAGTAAATATTTTGGTTGCCGTATCGTTTCTGGAAAGATGGGGCGCAACCGTTGATATTGCAAGAAATGGTCAGGAAGCATTGGAAATGCTGGATATCGATACGCATAAACTAATATTAATGGATATGCATATGCCGGTGATGGACGGATACACTGCCACAAAAATTATTCGCGAAAGAAAATTATCCATCCCAATCATTGCACTTACTGCAAGTTTACCAAAAGAAGTGGAACGCCGAATTGAAACCGTGGGTATGAACGATATTGTTGTTAAACCATTTCTTCCCGAAGAGTTGTTTAAAAAAGTATTGCACTATACCCATATTTACCACTCGCCCGATCTGTTGTAAAATCATTTATTGATTTCTTCAAAGCCTCCTGTTTGCTTGTTCTTGCGCACATTATCCCAATTAAAATACCTGCCATTCATGGCAACGTAAACACCTGGTGGAAGGGTTTGTACAAAAGCCAGTGCACTACCAAGATTAAACAAACCATCCGAGCTCCCGAATTTATAGGGGATCATGGCCCCGGTTAAAACAATGGTTTTGCCAATGGCTTCTTTTGCTAAAACTGCTGCCGTTTCCGACATGGTATCTGTGCCATGGGTAATAATAATTTGATCTTCCTCCGCATTCAAGCATTGCCTTGCAATCAGCGACCTGTCGTCATCCGTCATCTCCAAACTATCTACCATCATCAGTGTTCTGATATCCACATCCACCCTGCTCCTTCCCAAATTCAATAATTCCAGAATATGGGTATCCTTGAAATACAACTGACCATTTAACTCATTATATTCCTTATCGAAAGTACCTCCTGTGATGAAAATTCGTATTGACATAATATAGTTTGAACTTAAATCAGGAAATCTAAATTACCTTGTTACAAATCAATTTTTTACAATTTTTCGTAGAGCTGTCTTAATTTTTTGCGGGTCATGATTTTTTCCCAGTCCTTTCCCAAAGCATTCTCCCACAAGGGTTTCATGCCAATGGAAACATTGATCATTTTTTCGAAATCTTCTTCCGACAGTCCTTTGCAAATTCCGGAAGGAATCTCAATATTGTTTTTCTCCACCATCCATTTAAATTCCTTTACTCCGGCAGGATAATATTCTTCCAGATGATTCATTACAATACAGTTTCCGATGCCATGTTTGGTGCCCAATAAATAACTCAACCCATAACTTACCGCGTGTGCAACACCCACTTGTGAATAGGCAATACTCATCCCTCCTGCATAAGAAGCCATCATCAACTGATCGTCGCTTTCATCATCCCAATGGGTTTTTTCTACATAAATTTTCTGGCATAACTGCAAAGCCTTTTCACCATAGCTCTTACTGAATTCATTCAGATAAGTTCCTTCCAGACTTTCAATACAATGTATATAACAATCCATTCCAGTATAAAATCGCTGATTAACTGGCGCGCCCTTAGTTAACTCCGGGTCCAATACAATTTGATCGAAGGGAGTGAAATCAGAATTCATTCCTAGCTTTCTAACAGGGCCTGTTAATACAGTGGTTCTGCTTACTTCTGCACCCGTACCACTTAGTGTTGGAATCCCTGCTTTGTAAACACCCGGATATTTTACCAGATCCCATCCCTGATAGTCGGCAGAAGAGCCCGGGTTGGTCATCATCAGGGAAACTGCTTTTGCCAGATCCATTGCTGAGCCCCCTCCAATACCAATTACTCCGCTGATAGTACCAAATTCCTCTTTGAGCCCTTGCGCCAGTTTGTCTACCTGCGTTGTCTTGGGTTCGTAAGTAACGTCCACAAAAATGATCTTGTCTTTTCCTCTCAGGGGGATGCGACTTGCTAAAGGTTTTCCTTCAAAAAAATGGTCTACTAAAAATATCATTGGCGCTTCGCCTTTTCTCTGTGGAGTCAGAATTTCGTCTAACTGATTAAAGCTTCCACGACCATAAACCACATAGCTCACCATTTTAAAATTTCGGAAAGTAGACATAGTCTC
>JBBIUJ010000478.1:0-2639 GCA_037440345.1 Prolixibacter sp. | reverse complement strand
ATTGCTTGATCAGGAAATTGTTCTGAAGGGTCATTTGCAGCGCCTCTTCAAAGGTAATTTTTTTGGTGTCGGTTGGCGAAGCACCTTGGGCTATTTCTGAAAGAACTATCAGGAAAATTGCTGTAACCTTCAAGCTAAAAAATCTATGCATTTGTTGCTATTTTAAAGAGTTTAGACAAAAATTGACCACTTTTTGTTTGTCCTCCTCATTCCATCCATTTGTTCCGAAGAAACCTTTAATCCTTAGGTTGATGAATTCGATGGGATAAACGATTCCCATCGTATAAACTTCTTCTGTAGAGAGGTTTGTTCTCAATTGTCCATTTTTTACTCCAAGTTCAATTACTTTCTCGCAAATGATTTTGATCTCTTCGCGTTGGGAATCTGATATCTGGAAGTTGTAATCATGTATTAGAACATGAATGAACCTGATTTCATCCTGGACGGTTTCTGCTTGATCGAACAATTCCAAAATCAGGAGTTCAATTACTTTGCAGATATCCGAATGGAGAACCATATATTCTTGCAGTTTGACAATCAGATTATTAATCTTTTCGTAGAGAAGTGAGGTGACCAATTCCTGCTTGCTGCTGTAGAACCGGTACAGATATCCTTCTGCCACGCATGCTTTTTTTGCAATCACCGAAATAGAGGCTCCACCGTATCCGTTTTCGACAACAAGTCCAAGTGTAGCGGCATGTATGCGAGCTATTTTACTCTGATCAATCAATCTGGCCATAATAAAATATTTAAATGAATGATTGTTCATTCATGATGCAAAAATATTTTTGAAATCGATACCATCCAAATAAAATGCAAAATATTTACCTTAAATTAACAAAGCCATTGGTTCTGGACTTAATTGACTGAAGATCACGGATAAGAATTGTGATTACCTGAAGACTCATTTTCATGAAAAACTTTTCAAGAGTTTCAAATGATTGACCACAATGGTTTTATGGTAAGGGGAATTTATCCATCTTTGTAGTAAACCAACAAACTGACGAAAAACAAATGTCTGCTTTTCAATTTGATATGTTTTTTGATGGCTATCAAAAGAAATTTTTAGTTAGCATTTTGGTTGTATTTCTGAATATCCCGTCCTATGCGCAGCCATTTGTTCGGGTTAATTCAGGGACGAAATCAAATATCAGACACATCGTCATGCTGAAAGAGGATGAAGGCTACTTCCTGGCAGACAAAACCTATAAGTTCAGCGAAGGGGTTGAATGGGTCAAAGCCGATAATCCTTCCTTAAGCCCTATCTCCTTTTTTGCAGCTAATTCAGTTAAGAATTTTTGGTACACCATCAATCTTGAGAATAGTACCTCCATGGTTTATCATTCTGTTGACGGCAAAACCGAAAGCATGGTTGGTCCATTTGGTGTTTCAGTATTTGCATTTTCAGTCTCAAAGGAGAATATCGCATTTTTTTGCAGTTCATCAGAAGTGGCTATTTATGAAAAGGGCGAGTATAAAAGAATAGAACTTGCCCCGGAGAAGGCCATTATAAAAAAAATCATTGGTATCGACAGTCGAAATTTTTGGATACTTACCAATACGAATAAATTGTTTTTCTACAATGGCACGAAATATAAACCACTATTGGAAAACAAAAATGTAATTGATTTTGTGGTGGTTGATCAAAAAAGAGGGTATGCTTTGTGTCAAAACGAGATAATAGAATTTGACGGTATGGATTCCAGTGGAGTAATGGTCAATGAAACACTGAGGAGTGCCGAAAAGATATTTGTCTCCCCAAACAATGAGATATGGTTGATTGGTCCGCAGTCCAGGATTTTCAGGATTAAAGGCAACCGGTTGGATGATCTGTCTTTTAAAGAAAAATTGCAACTTACAGATTTGTCTTTTGCAGGAAATGAGGAGGTATGGATCGCCGGAACTGAAGGTGTCCTCTTGTATTTTGGCAAGAGGAATTTGCCTCCCTTTGAGCGCGGAAATCCTGGATTCTCATCCTTTAAACTAACCAATTTCAGTATTGACCTGGATAATGAATATGGTGTTGCGCTGGCAGACCTAAACGGAGACGGAAAGATTGATATTTTTTCAGTCTGTATTTCTGATTATAATAGATTGTTTATCAATAGAGTAGGATCTGAAACCAATTCTTTCAAAGAGAATTTCTTCCGAGAGGAAGGATTCATTCGCAAATCAGAGGGGACCTTTGATACGAAAAGTGAATCAAGTTATGCAGAATTAAAATTGGGTGTAACAGTTGCTGATATTGACAATGACGGGGACGAAGATATCTATGTTTGTTACCTTAATTCAAGAAATAAATTGCTAATAAATAATGGCTACGGAATGTTTCGTGATGTCTCTTTGCAACCAAATCGTGCCTGCGAGAATTTTAACAGGTCAACTGCAGCTTCCTTTGCCGATGTTGATTTGGATGGTAACGTTGACCTGTATGTAACAAGCGAGAACGGATCCAATAAATTATTTAAGAACGATGGGACCGGCCATTTTACAGATATTACTTTAAGTGCAGGGTTGGAAACGGTTTCCGGGGGATCATGCGCAACCTTCAGTGATATTAATGGGGACGGTTTGCCGGATTTGTGTGTTACCTTTTGGTACGACGGAAACAGAATCTATTTGAATGAGACGAAAAACGG
>JBBIUJ010000477.1:0-2672 GCA_037440345.1 Prolixibacter sp. | reverse complement strand
ACTTGGCAACCAGAATTTTTGATTTTCGCGATGCCTCCTCCTTCTTCCTCGGATTCCTTGAACCGGCCCTGGGAAACTGGATCGTGATTCTTGGTGCAATTGCCCTTGAATGGATGTTCCTTCACTTCCTTTACAAGAATAAGATTTTCCTGAAAGTGTAAGAGAAAGATATGAGTTATGAGATATGAGTTATAAGTTATAACAGAAAGTGCTGATATTTAAACTGTCAGCACTTTTTCATTTTCACATTTTCACATTCTCACATTTTCACATTTACATTTGGTAACTTTGCCTGTCAAACCACAAATTCGGAACCTATGTCAGTGCACAAAGAGATTAAAAGGGTAACTACCCATGTACTTTCGGAGATGAAACTGCATGGGGAGAAAATTTCCATGCTTACCTCCTACGACTACAGCATGGCTAAACTGGTGGACCAGGCTGGGATTGACATCATCCTTGTCGGGGATTCGGCCGCCAATGTCATGGCAGGTCACGAAACAACTCTCCCGATCACCCTGGATCAGATGATTTATCATGGAAAGTCGGTCGTCAAGGCAGTGACCCGCTGTTTGGTGGTTGTGGATATGCCATTCGGCACCTACCAGGGGAACTCGCTCGAGGCATTGAACTCTGCCATCAAAATCATGAAAATCACCCATGCCGATGCTGTTAAACTGGAAGGTGGCAGCGAAGTGATCGAATCTGTGCAACGTATCCTGTCGGCAGGTATTCCCGTGATGGGACACCTTGGTTTAATGCCGCAGTCGATCAACCGTTATGGCACCTATGTGGTCAGGGCCAAGGAAGAAGATGAAGCCAATAAGCTGCTGAAAGATGCAAAATTGCTCGAAGAGGCAGGATGCTTTGCAATTGTCCTGGAGAAGATTCCGGCTACACTTGGGGCACAGGTCGCGAAAGAGTTGAAAATCCCAATCATCGGCATTGGCGCCGGCGGCGGCGTTGACGGGCAAGTACTCGTAATCCACGACATGCTGGGCATTACCCAGGAGTTCTCACCAAGGTTTCTGCGCCGTTACCACAATCTGGCAGCCGAAATCAAAGGGGCCGTCGGTCACTATATCAAAGATGTGAAATCGAAGGATTTCCCGAATGAAAAAGAGCAGTATGAATGAGAAGATGGGAAGGTGGGAAAATGAGAAGATGAGAAGATGAGAACCGAACGATACATTTCTTATTTAACTAACTAATTATTATCATGTTACACATTTGCAAGCCGTCCAAAAATCTCATATCCCCACCTTCGCACCTTCTCATTTTCTCATTTTCCCACCTTCCCATATTCAAGTTGAATAACAATGCCAACAGCAATTCAAAATAGAAAGTTAGATATTCTTTATGAGGACAATCACCTCATCGCCATCAACAAGCGATGTGGTGACATTGTGCAGGGAGACAAGACGGGAGACAGCCCAATCAGTGAAGAAATAAAATCCTACCTGAAAGAGAAATACCACAAACCCGGAAATGTCTTTTTAGGAGTGACCCACCGGCTGGATAGGCCAACGAGCGGCGTACTTCTTTTTGCCAGAACCTCCAAGTCGCTTACCAGGATGAATGAACTCTTCAAAAATGAGGGGGAGATCAGAAAAACTTACTGGGCAGTGGTCGATGTCAAACCGGACTTGCTGGAGGCCACCCTGGAGCATTGGCTGGTTCGCAACGAGAAACAGAACAAGTCTTTTGCCTATCCCAGGGAACAGAAAGAGTCAAAACAGGCATCACTCACCTATCATTACATTGCTTCATCCGATCGTTTTCACTTGCTGGAGATTGAACTTCATACCGGCAGGCATCACCAGATCAGGGCTCAACTTGCGGCCATTGGACTTCATATCAAAGGCGATCTTAAATATGGATTTCCAAGGTCCAACAAGGATGGCGGGATCCATCTTCATGCCCGGACCATCCGTTTTATCCATCCTGTTACCCTAGAACCGGTAACCATCACTGCACCCGTTCCAAATGATCCCGTGTGGCAATTTTTTGAAAATAGTATAAGAAGCATCGAAGATTGAACTGAGACTAATCTTTTATACATCTGACGCTAAAACCGCTCTTTTTACTGTAGGCGGTTGCGCGTTGGGCACAATTGTTTTCACAGGCAATTTGTCGGTTCATGGCAAACCCAGGGATATTAAGGTATTCGGTATTGGTCCACAAATAGTTGTAATAGATGGCATCAACGAAAACGCCATTACCATCACGACACCCAGCAGGAACAGCCGAAAATCCGGTAGAGTTGGTGGAGGTGTTGGGGCTTGGCCAATGAGAAACACCCGACTCCCTGATCTTTAGATTGGCTGCGAGCTCTCCTCCCAAATAAGTGGTCATGGTGCCCCATTCCGAATCGGAAGGGACATGCCAGCCTGTCGGACAAAGCTTGGTTGTTGAAACTGTGAACCAGTTGTACAAAGCTCCATAAGTATTTTTGTTGCTCGCGTCATTGTTGTACCAGCAATAGCCGGCGGTGGACAAAGCGCCCCAGGAAGCAGCAACTGTTACAAGTGGGATCGAAGAGCCATCATTTAATTTTGTGGTTTTCAGGTTTTCTGCCATCCAAACCTGCGTGCCTATGGTAACCGTCTTGTAAACATTTCCATCCGAATCAGTAATCGTGTTAGGTTGGGTTGAATTATCGTCCACTGGTG
>JBBIUJ010000476.1:0-2673 GCA_037440345.1 Prolixibacter sp. | reverse complement strand
ATTTTGGGTGTAGTTACTGCAAATGCACAAGCTCCTAAGAAAGAAGTTAAGAAAGCTGCTCCAAAAACTGAAGCTCCTGCAGCGAAGAAAGAAGCAGCTCCTGCAGCAAAAAAAGAGGTTAAGAAATAAGCATTTCGTGGTGATTTATTCAAGAGCCGTCGGTAATTACCGGCGGTTTTTTTTTGATAACCTCCAAAAAAAATGATCCGTCATTGCCACCACTTCAGCAGGGCAATACCCCTTGTTAATCTGCATTAGAATTGTTTTTTGTATTTTCGGCCTGAAAATTGGATGGGCGATTAGTCAACAATTTGAATATCAAATTATTTAGATAGAATGGCTTACAATAGGGGGATTTTTCAGCGAACCGAGCTACTTCTTGGTAAGGAGCGGATGGAGCGGGTAATGTCCAAGAATGTGATAATTTTTGGAATTGGGGGTGTTGGAAGCTGGTGTGCGGAGAGCCTGGTAAGGAGCGGAATCCAAAGACTGACACTGGTCGATTCCGACCGAATTTGCGTGACAAACATCAACAGGCAATTGCATGCCACTACCCAAACCGTCGGTGAAGTCAAAACAGAAGCGCTTAAAAACAGGCTGCTTGAGATTAATCCGGCCGTCGAAATCCAATCCATCCAAAAGATTTACAACAGGGATAACCACGATTTTTTTGAACTCGACAAATACGATTTCATTATAGATGCCATTGACAGCCTTAGCAACAAAACTCACCTGATCAGGCAGGCAACCAAAACCAAAGCCGTTTTTTTCTCCTCCATGGGAGCATCCCTGAAGATTGATCCAACAAAAATAAGGGTGACCGAATTTTGGAAGGTGATCAGATGTCCGCTTGCAGCCAAAATAAGGAAAATGATCCGAAAAGGGGAGATGCCTGCAAAAGAATTCCTGTGTGTATTCAGTGAGGAGTTGCTGGAGAACAGTGGAAGCGGCTCCTCTTGCGGAACCGATAAATGTTTATGTCCGAAGGCAACAAAAGGTCCCGGTGACCCCGACCTGGCCGACCACGAATGGTGTAGTCAGAAAGCCGTTATCAACGGGACCCTTGCCCACATCACTGCCATTTTTGGTTTTACCCTGGCAGGATTGGTGATTCAGCACATTTACAACGAGAAATAGTCGTTAAGCCGCAACTTCCAAGGTAGATACCTTCACGCTCACAGGAGTGGTATTCCTTAAGTTATCATTAATCGGGCAACGATTTTCAACCTCCTGCAACCATTTATCAATCGACAACTGGTCGGCATCTGTATCAATATTGATGTTGACATTGATATTTTTGAATCCGGCCCTGTCATCGTTCGATTGACCAAAGAGCCTGGCAGGGTTTAGGTCACCATTCACTTCGATGGACAGTTTTTTAATTTCTAAACCTAATTCTCTGGCAACCAGGTGGGCGACCACATTCAGGCAACCTGCATATCCGGCAAGTAAATATTCTACCGGGTTCGGACCATGGTCAGTTCCGCCTAATCCGGCAGGTTCATCAACAATAACTTTAAAGTTTCTGGCGTTTGCCACAAATTTTGTAGGGTTTTCATTCTCCCCATTGATTGAAAAATTTAAGAGTCCCATTTTATTTGATTTTAAATGATTTGTACTTGTTTTCTATGGCAAAGATGAGGTTTGAGCGGCCACTGCACAATACCTGCTAAGTAGTATTTTATATACCCAATTGTAAGTATGCCGCATTATTTTCTGAAAACCGGATACTTTTTCAGTAGCCGGTTTTCAGAATTATAGAATGTTAGATAGTAAGCGCCAATCGGGCAAAGATGAAGCGACCATTGAATCCAAACTGTTGACCGGTACGGGAGTAAAGAAAGTAGCCAGCGCCGGTGTTCCCGCCAATGGTTTTATCAGGATAAATATCCAAAAGGTTGTTGGCGCCAAGGGTAAGCCTTAGATTGTTCAGTAGGTTATAACTTACCGAGGCATCGGTTACGATTTTTCCACCAAATGTTTGGTAATCGGCTACAACATTGGTAGCTGCATCCACTGGTCCGAAATAGACATTCCTAAGAAAAAGTCCCCATTTGCCAATTCCATAGTTCAGCGATAAATTTGCTTTGGTGCGGGGCACCGCAGATTCGAAATAGACACGACTGGCATGGTCAAAATATGTAGTTTCTTTTCCTACGAGCAAAGGTGATGCTTTTACATTACCTACTACAGAAGTCTTCACGAAAGATCCTGATAAATCTGCCTGGAAATGTCCTCTCCAAAGATGGTCCGAGAAGGAAAGAACTGCATCAATCCCTTTTGTTTCAGTATCTATGGCATTGGCAAAGAAGCGGGCCGTTTTGGCATTTGCCTGATCCAAGAGGGTGAATATCTCGTGATCTTGTGCGGTTGCAGTCGGGCTGTTGCTACCTGAAAACTGTCCGGTGTAAATAATGCGGTCATTAATTCTTACAAAATATCCATCTACGGTCAATTTTAATTTTCCAAATTTCCCAGTAAGGCCTGCACTATAGCTATTGGAGGTCTCTTGCTTTAAGTCAGGGATTCCCAGGAGTTTGGCCGGTCGACTGTCGTTCGTAAAGGTTCCCGATTGAATGATTTGTCCATCCGTAAATAGGCTTGAAGTAGCGCTAAAGTATCTTTGGTGAAGTGAGGGGGCCCGAAATCCGGTGTTGGCAGCTGCACGAAACG
>JBBIUJ010000475.1:0-2674 GCA_037440345.1 Prolixibacter sp. | reverse complement strand
TGCTCTTCCATCATACTTTTATGGCATTAAAAATATTGGTGATCGACGACGAAAGAAGTATCCGCAATACCCTGAGAGACATCCTTGGGTTCGAAGGGTACCAGGTCGAACTTGCAGAAAACGGAAAGGAGGGTCTAGACCTGGTTCAAGCAACTGATTTCGACATCATCCTGTGCGACATCAAGATGCCGGAGATGGACGGCCTGGAAACGCTGGAGCAAATCAGAAAAATCAAACCCGAATCCACGGTAGTGATGATCAGCGGACATGGGACGATCGATACAGCCGTTGAAGCAATTAAAAAAGGAGCCTTCGACTTTATCGAGAAACCTCTGGACCTGAACCGTCTTCTGATTACCCTGCGCAATGCCAGCGACAAAACGGCCCTGGTGAAGGAGACCCAAATCCTCAAACAAAAAGTCGGCAAAAAGTATGAGATCATCGGAAAATCAGCCACTATCCGTAAAGTTTTGGAGATGTGCGACAGGGTTGCACCTACCGAGGCAAAGGTATTGATTACAGGGGCTAATGGCACCGGTAAAGAGTTGATTGCCCACCGTTTGCATGATTTGTCGCCGCGGGCAGAATTCCCGTTTGTGGAGGTCAATTGCGCCGCAATACCATCCGAATTAATTGAAAGTGAACTATTTGGACACGAAAAAGGAGCATTTACCTCTGCGATCAAACAACGCAAGGGTAAATTCGAGCAGGCCGATGGCGGAACCATTTTCCTGGATGAAATCGGCGACATGAGCCTCTCTGCACAGGCCAAAGTACTCAGGGCCTTGCAGGAGAATATTATCACGCGGGTGGGCAGTGACAAGCCTGTGGAGGTGAACGTGCGAGTGCTGGCTGCCACCAACAAAGATTTGCAGGAGGAGATCAAAAATGGCAGTTTCAGGGAAGACCTCTATCACCGGCTAAGTGTTATTCTTATTCATGTACCTTCCCTGGACCAGCGCAAAGAGGATATTCCACTGCTGGCCAACTATTTCATCGAACAGCTCTGCGCGGAATATGGCCAGCCAATGAAAGAGATTACTCCCGAAGCGCTGGAACTTCTGGCCGCCAAATCGTGGAGCGGAAATATCCGCGAATTCCGAAATGTGATCGAACGACTGATCATCCTGGGAGGAAAAACGATAATGGAGGAGGATATTGTTAGCTTCGTTGGATAAGTGACTAGAGTGACTAAAGTTAATAAAGTACTTGCGGTCATTTATTGTTTGTGTCCTTTGTGAGGTACTTTGTGACCTTTGTGGTTAACAAAAATCTCACCACTAAGGTCTCAAAGGGTTTCACAAAGGAACACAACGCAGATATCACAGCAGACGTGCAATCCAAAATCGAAAATAGAAAATTTATTCAGGGAACTACAATATTCAACGACATCGGATCTATAGAAATCCGGATGGGTTCGTTGTTTTTGACTGGCTCGCCGTCCACATGGAAATTTAGATTTTTCCCATTGATAACAAGGGTTTGCGTCTTGAAATAAGTACAAACAGGCGACTTGTGTATGGTTTTATTGAATAACCTGATGCCCAAACCCAAAGCCCCAAAAAAACCAAAAGGCTTGAGTGCGCAAAAATCGAGGACACCGTCCGTCACACTTGCCAGTGGAGCAATATACGCATTGTTGCCATATTGCGAGGTATTGGCCAATGTCAGCACGAAAGCAGTATGGCTTTCAGTAACCCCATTCATCTCTACTAGATAAGTTTCAGGCTTGTAGCTAAAAAACTCCCTCATGGTCGCTTTGAAATAGGGAATGGGTCCCCTGCTGGTCGCCTTTGCAAAACACCTGGCAATGTGGTCATCGAAACCCAATCCGCAAACATTCATAAACCGGCGGTCATTGGCCAATCCGGTATCAATCTTTATGGTATGGCCATTCAATAGTTGAGAGATAGCGGTCGCCGGTTTCATGGAGATCCCGAGTTCGCGTCCCAGGGCATTTCCAGAACCTGCCGGGATTAATCCCATGGTACCGGTGGTGCCTGCCAACGCGGAAGCCACTTCATTCATGGTCCCATCGCCCCCCACAGCAACAAAAACATCAAATTTCTCAAATTTCTTCAGGATAATTTTTTTGGCATCCCCTGGACTGCGTGTGAAGAGAATTTTGAACTTCACCCCCTTTTCGTTGCATGCATTGGCAATCATTTGCAGGAAATCCCTTCTGCCTCCGACTCCGGCAATCGGGTTAAGTATAAACAGATACCGCAGGATCTTTACCTCACTTTTCTTGGAAATTGCCATTGGTCAATTCACTTATTGTTACTTTCCATACCGTCTGATCTCATGTTGCCAGAGGTCGTTTCAGGTCAGATTTGTCTGCAAAGATAATTCACGGGGCCCAACTAATTTTTTTTTACTGTAAAAAATAACTTTTTTTTAATTCAACCCCGAACAAATAAAAACATAATAAACCAAATAGTATATAACTATTTTGCTAAACACTTATTATCAGATCATTAATTACCTTTAGTTATTAACAATTGTTAACAACTACAGTTCAAATAAGGTTGGTAGAAAAATGGCGAAAAAGTTGCAAATCGGCTAATTGATGTTGTATATTTGATACATCAGGTCAGCCATAAAGGGTCGCCCGAAAATGGTGGAAGCGGCCAAAAGTTTTTAATTAAGCTGGAGGACAAATCGAACGGATCGC
>JBBIUJ010000474.1:0-2675 GCA_037440345.1 Prolixibacter sp. | reverse complement strand
GGTGTCACCCCACCCGCCCCAATTCAACAACTTTCCCCTTGTATTTGGATTCTTCCCCGGCAATGCGAAAACCTGAATAACTTTCAGTTCCGTGATGGAATTTATTGGAGATAAAAAAATGGAAGCCACTCTGTGGGCTATATAAAATGACCGGCAAAGGAATGCTGACATGTGTCTCTCCAAATTTCGCAATGTGCCACTCGTATGAGTCGGCAATGTGCTCCATGATCAGCCTACTGGCATTAAATTTTTCAATGGCAGGTTCTGTTCCTGCAGTTTGGTGTTCCTGAGCTTTTGCCCCCAAAATTGAGGACGTACCTAGAGCATAGAGGATTATAAGTATTCTAAAAGCCTTGAGCATTTCTGGTTTTTTGTGCGACAAATTTAGTTTTTTAATTTGAAGAATTTGGATTTTTTTTGAGAAAATTCGAAATTTCAATGACCTCAAAAATTGTGAAAGCCAAATAGAGCGCTAGAAACGTAACCACAAAATTGATCGCCCTGCTTCGGTCGATTATCAAACAAACCAATATAAAACCAAGGTAAACCAAGAGCCTCACAGACATGAGGGACAGATAGGCCGTACTGAACTTTCTGGAATTTCCTTCGCTTGCTTTCATTAACCTCAAATGGCTGAAGATGGTTATCAGTGCCACAACCCCAAACTGAATTGGGAAGAGCTTCAAATAATACTCTTTCAAAAGGGTATCATATATTAACAAGGAGGCGCCAATTAAAACCAAACAAAACAACAATGCCTTTTTAAGGAAAAAACGTTCTTCTTTGCTAATCATATCAAAACAAGCTTATCAGGTTAATTTTTGGTGAAAATGGCTTTAAAAAAAAGATAGAGTGACAACGTTGCAGCAGCAATGATCAAAATAATGGTAAAAATGTGTTTCCCTAATTGAAAGTAACCATCCAGCCACTTTCCTCCAAAGGCCCCAATCACCACCAGCACAATCATTTGGAATACTAAACCAAAATACTTTGCATAGGATTTCATGAAATCAAATTTATTCTCATCAGCCATCACATTTATATTAGCTTCTTAAGTTCTGCTGCATGGAAGGCCAGTTCGCATATTTGTTCATTGGTGAGGGACTTGCAGTTAAAGCGCCCATCGTAGTAAATTTCATCTGAAAATTTAGCCCTGTAGTTGTCCCTGAATTTAGACCTTTGCAAATCCCTTTCAAGGACATACTTCCTTGCTTCGGCAAACGGGATACCCCTCTGGGTGCTTACTACGGCCGATTTCCAGGATAGTGGAGCTTCCAAATACAAATGAAGTGATTTGGGTATGTTCCAGGCTATTGCACCTCCTCCCCTGCCAACCACAATGACGTGGCCTTCACAGGCCAGATGCAGGATCACATCATGAATAACTTTTTTAATGTTTGCATTTCTGACATGGTAGGTTTCAGTAAACGAGGCCACAAGATCCTGTAAAACGCCGCTTTCCCTGGCTTTTACATAGGTTTCCACATCACGGGGATTCATTTTCAGTTCCTCGGATGCTTTTAACAGGATCTCTTTGTTTACCCATTTCCATTTGGGAGCATGGCCATCTTTGGCCATGCTCCTGTTTAGTTTGTTCATCAGCATCTCTGCAATGTCATTACCCGGACAGCCGCACTCCCTGGAAATAGTAATAATCGGACCCTGTCGGGCATGCCTGGTTGAAGAAGATTCCAACCGGTCGCCCATGTACTTCAACAATAGACTTTCCATTTCAATCAAGATAACGTTTGGTTAAATCCTCATATGCATCAATCCTTCTGTCCCGTAAAAATGGCCACCACCTTCTGACATTTTCAGAATGAAGCAGGTCAACCTCTACGAGCAGATTTGAATCATTCGATTCAGGCGCCAAATCCAAAAATTCACCCTGGGGACCAGCAACGAAACTATTTCCCCAAAACCTGATTCCCTGTGTGTTTGTAGAATTATCTGGTTCAACACCCACGCGATTAACCGTAATTACCGGAATACCATTGGCAATCGCATGTCCCCTTTGAACCATAAGCCACGCATCAAGTTGTCTTTTTTGTTCCGATTCACCATCATTATAAGTCCAACCAATTGCAGTTGGATAGATTAGGATTTGCGCACCGGCAAGGGTCATTAGCCGGGCAGCTTCGGGGTACCATTGGTCCCAGCAAACCAGTACCCCTAATTTTCCCACAGAGGTTTGAATTGGCTTGAAACCCAGGTCTCCGGGTGCAAAATAAAATTTTTCATAGTAATTGGGGTCATCCGGGATGTGCATTTTACGATAAGTCCCGGCAATTGAACCATCCTTTTCGAAAACTACTGCTGTATTGTGGTACAAACCCGCTGCCCTCTTTTCGAAAAGTGAAGTGACCAGTACGATCTGTAGTTCCCCGGCAAGTTTGCTGTAATACTCGGAAGTTTTTCCCGGTATAGGCTCGGCCAAATCGAAATTGGCCGTATCTTCAACCTGACAGAAATAGAGCGATTCGTGCAACTCTTGCAACACGATCAATTCAGCGCCTTCCGAAGCGCATTTTTGGATGTTTTCGGTCAGTTTCTTCCTGTTCAGATTACGGTCAGAAGAGTTGGACTGCTGAATTAGGGCTACTTTTAGCATATCAATGATTCCAGGTTAATTAACTGTTATATCACTCCGGACGGAAGTTGCATGGTAACACAGT
>JBBIUJ010000473.1:0-2727 GCA_037440345.1 Prolixibacter sp. | reverse complement strand
AGAGGGCAATTTCATTGAAAATAAACTGTCCTCTCTTGAAGAAATAGCAATAAAGGGGCAGGAATGGAATAGGGCCAGTAATAAATGGATTCTTCTTTTGATTGATGAATCAATCTCACTTAACCGTATTGATGAAGTCCGCGAAGCATTGGCTGATGCAAAAGTTTATTTTGTTACCCAAGCAACAGTTGGTTCTGATGATATTGTTTATTTTGCAGGGGATGTTTCCGATATGGCAAAGTTTACTCAGGGCAAATGGAGTGATTGGATGGTAAACCAGCAAATGAATTCTTCTGAAATTAAATCCAAAGTTGGAAAATATAAAGTAGTATACAGCTTTATAATAGATCGTGATGGAAAAGTAAAGGATGCTCATTTAATCAAACGGTGTTATTTTCCTGAAGTAAATGAAGCATATGAAAAAATCCTGGCACGAATTCCTGACTGGGAACCTGCAAGAAGAGGTGGTTCAAAAGTAAGTGTTTATTTTAGGTTCTCAACGCAAACGAGATTTGTTGCAGCGCCTATCATCAAGAAATAAACCAATGAACTTTTGTCTAATCAGATATTAATAGCCGCCGGTTTCGGT
The DNA here is from genome assembly GCA_037440345.1 of Prolixibacter sp. Lineage (GTDB taxonomy): Bacteria > Bacteroidota > Bacteroidia > Bacteroidales > Prolixibacteraceae > CAINVV01. The sequence continues at coordinate 2,138 of JBBIUJ010000473.1, read as the reverse complement.
GCGTACCCTTTACCGGCGGCTCAATCATTGTCAACTATTGCATTGCTGCAACGGATCAAAGTTACTAAAGTCGACAATCATTTCACATTATTTAAGCTTTCCCGATAAATTGTTAAAGTTTGAGTCATAAGCAACTAATTAGTTGTCATTTGCATCTTGTAAATGAATGCCTGAACCAAAATATGCCCATCAAATTTAAACGCTGCTGGTATGATAGAAAGACTAAAAACCGGTAATTCACTTAGCCGGATAATCGTCACTTTTCTTCCCGTGCTCGCCTTGCTGCTAATCGCTTTTGGCAGTATTAGCGCTAGATTGCATCCTGCGAATTCAGAAGTGGGCGAAGTGTTGCAGCAACAATTAGACACGCTGATGTCTGGGAGAAGATTGATCATAAAGGATGTAACGCAATATGATCCGTCGTTTGTCAAAGGACTCAAATCAGCATTAGGCTACGAAACCATTAAAGTCATTGATGATTCCCTGTATGACACCTACAGGCCTAATACCAAGCCGGATACCCCTGTTACCTATAAATATACCATTCCAACCAATCTGAAGCTAAATGTAGCGACATCGTTTTCTGTAATAAGTGATAACAAGCTATTTACGCTTGTATTGAGGCGGACAAATTATACCAATCTCGAATACCAATTAAGTCAGGAAAAACAAGTTCTAAAGTCAGGAATAGCGATTCTTCAGAGCACCTTCTATTTTGGTGCTGAGGTACTGGAAGATGAAAAGGGGAATCCAGTATACCTGCGGCAATACATCGATCCAACCAAATGCGGCGCGATTGTTCAAGTTGAAATTATGCAAGCTAAAATAGCATCCATCACCTGGTGCATCGATGAAAAAAACGATAAATGGATAACTCTTCCGATTTTAAAAAGGAGATAGACACTTTGAAATCCTTTATTTCAGAGCCCTGCATAAAGAACCTTGGTAAAGAAATTGCCGCCAGGATATGAGGACACTTCGCGCCATTCTCTCTTTTTACAGTTCGTTTGCTTTCCTCGGTTTATTGCTGACTGCTGCTTGCATGTTGACGATCTTCACGACAGGCATTGCCATGTTTACACTTCTATTTTGGTTTAAGATCGCTACAGTGTGGCTAACCTATTATTTTACAGACAGTTACAAGAGGAAGGAGTATTACTATTACGATAACTTGGGAATATCGAAACGCACGTTGTGGATTCCTGCGCTGGCTTTTGATTTTGCAGTGTTTATGGTTTCCATGGTTGTTCTAATGTTGAAGATGAATGGTGCACAAGCTGGAAGTTGACAGTATCATTCTGGAATTCGGTTCACACCGGGTCTTGCAGGATGTCTACTTTACCAATGAAACTGGTAACATAACCGGTATCCTCGGAAGGAATGGTTGCGGCAAGAGCTGTCTGATGAACATCATCTACGGTGTTCTTCCAACAAACGATAAATCCATCCGCATTGACGGCAAGGTCATTTTTGACGGTTTCCGCAATCCCCAAATTTTCAGGTACCTGCCGCAGTTCAATTATATCCCGAAAGAATTTAGGATCAAACGGATATTCGTCGATTTTGAACTTGATTTTGCAAAATTCGCAGTCTATTTCCCAGAGTTTGCGAAGTATTATACCATGAGAATTGGAAAGCTATCAGGCGGAGAGCGGAGAATCGTTGAAGTCTACGCGATTCTGGCATCCAAAACCAAATTCTGCATGCTGGATGAACCTTTCTCCCACATCATGCCATTGCATGTTGAGGCCCTAAGCGACATAATGTTGGAGGAAAAGAAAAACAAGGGAATCATCATCACGGATCACATGCACCGCTACATCACCGATATCAGCGACCATCTTTACGTGATCACCCATGGCAAAACTTACCTGACTAAAGGAATAGAAGATCTGAAAACGCTGGGGTATATCACGCAAGGATAAAGGATAAAGTCAAAAGGATAAAGTAAAAACTCCGCAATCAAGATTTGCGTTTTTCAGATCTCTCATGTCTTACCTCTTCATCTCCACCCTTCTAATTTTCGGAGTCCCTACTTTATCCTTTTCCCTTTATCCTTTTTAATAAGTAAGCCCCGGCTCAAATTCATGAACCGGGGCTTGGTTTAACAGGGCGGCGACCTACTCTCCCACTTTACG
>JBBIUJ010000472.1:0-2733 GCA_037440345.1 Prolixibacter sp. | reverse complement strand
CTTTGAACCCAATGAATCACTGTTCGTTATTTTCGATCAACAAAATCCTGAGATTGGCGCTAATCAGGCTATGGGCACAGGAACGGCTAAAAACTGGATAGAAACCACACCAATCCTAAACATAGCAGGAGATTGGAAAGTTCAATTTGATCCTGCATTTGGCGGACCGGCACAACCCATAAATTTCCTGTCGTTAACAGATTGGAGCCACAACTCGGATGAACGGATCCGTTATTATTCAGGTACGGCAACTTATCAGAACTCCTTCAATTGGGGACAAAATAAATCCAGTGGCGAAATTTTGTGGCTTGAAATCGGATCCTTTGCCAACATGGCCGAAGTAAGGCTTAACGGCAAATCGTGCGGTATCTGCTGGACCCCACCCTTCCGGGTACGAATTGACCAAGCCTTGAAACAAGGAGAAAACGTGCTTGAAATTGCGGTGACCAACACCTGGGCCAACAGGATCAAGGGTGACCATGACACCAAAACAGCAAAACCGGTAACCGCGACTACCGCTCCATACCGTCTGGAAGGCAAACCATTGCTGCCCGCGGGATTGTTCGGACCAGTCACCATCAGCAGGACCAGATAGACCGGATTGACGAGCATACACGCTTTATCCAATATACTTTGACTTTCTTTTTCAGGAAATCCCAATTTTAATAGGTCACCCATGTAACTCTTTTGACAAAAAGTACTATTTTCGCGCTGTATTTATCGTTCTTTGTTTCTGCTTTAGCTTTATTAATTGTAACAATCGCAATAAATTAAACTAACCGGAAATATTTAGATCTGAATATCAATATTATAGCACATTTTTCAATTTCGGGGTGTAGCGCAGCCTGGTAGCGTATCCGTCTGGGGGGCGGGGGGTCGCAAGTTCAAATCTTGTCACCCCGACTATTGACAATCAAAGGGTTAAGCCTAAAAGCTTAACCCTTTTTGTGTTGAATTTTGTCCTTTCTGTCAAAGAAATCCAAATACTTGGGAATGTTTGATCATATTTGCACGTATAATACACGTACCAAAATAATTGTGCTACTTGAAAATAATCCGTTGAATTGTCAAAAGTTGTTTTGCTTAAAGCACTAGATTGACAGATTTTTTTGACAGAGCTTTGTTTATAATTAGTTAGTTCTTAGCCAAAACGTATTACACCCAACCCGCCTTGCAAAGGTGTACCCTGCAAATTCCAAAATCTTGAATTTTACCTCATTTTTTAATTCATAATCTTCTGTAACAATGAGTTTTGGCCGGTATTTTCTAAAATCCAGCGTTAGCAGGATTTCATAATCCATCCCTTCCGCATCGATTACAAGCAGGTCGGGGGCCGAAGGGGCCGCCTGTTCGTCAATCAGCTCTGTAAGTGGTACCCCAGGTACCTCAACATAGTTTTCCGACCTGTGCTTTTCAAACCATTCAGAACTCTCGGTGCTGATGGTGGAAAGCAGTCCCAACGGATCATTCTTGCCAAAAAATAACTTGACTGCTCCCCTTTCCGGGGCTACTGCCAGACAAACAGCTTTCACCTTTGGATATTTTCTCAGGTGCCTTTCAAGACGAACGAAAACGTTGGGATTTGCTTCAACTGAGAGGCCCGACCATCCGTTTTTAACCAAACCAAAGGTATTTGACACGGTTTTGCCATCATTGGCCCCGACTTCGATGAAAAAACCTTCATCTTTTTTTCCCTTCTGAAGAAGCTGACGAATGACAAGGGTCTCTCCGGCCTGGGAGTAATCGTCCAAAACATATTTGGAATAAGATTCTTTGATCGTGTAATACCCGCCTCGAACCAAGTTCCAAAGCAGGGAGGGAATGTATTTTTTGAGTATTTTCTTCATTAAAAATTGTTTTTGCGGGTCAGGATGAGAACTTACCAGGAATTGTACCCATAAATAGTAGAGCTAGTAAAAGGGCATTTTCAACGATCATTCTGCAATTCCAATGCTAATGATTAAATTTTGATTACGCAATTTCTCACAAGATTTTTATTATCTTGGTGTACCCAATTATCCGATTTTGTTTAACCTAAAAAATGAAACGATGAAGAAGCGTATGCCACTGTTTTTAGTCCTTTTCGTTTGTTCTGTGATTTCCGGATTTGCACAGTTTTTTCCTAAGGTTGAAAAACCCTCTGCCCCCGAGATGAGTCTGCTCGTTTTGCAGGGATCGCACGATGAAGATGGTAAACCGGGGAAAATTGAAAATGTGAATTTTACCGGTTGGGCTCCCGCGGTGACGGGTCCGGACGGGAAAGTAGTTCCATTCAGAAACTTTGACGCCGGTGCCAATTTTACAAACATCTATTATGCGGAAAATCTGCCAGCCGGGGAGTACAAGCTGATCGGTTTTTACCATGTCTACACTGATATTGCAAAACTCACAGAATATCAAAAGAGTCACCCAAATTTTATGCCGAAATTTGCCCCATACGAGGAGAATCCTTACCATGTCAAACAGATGATTCCTGTGAAAGAGCCTGTTGTCGTTGCCCTTGAACCGAACAAGGTAATGACGTTCGGAAGCTACCTCATTAAATTTGTGTGGACTGGAGGAATGGGTGGCACAACCCCCGACCGTTGGAAAGCAGTCGAAGAGAAAAGTTTCATCACCTCTGATCCTAAAAACGAGACAGTATTGCGTTACATGAAAACCTGGGCCACTCCGGCATGGAAGAAGTGGAACGAGAAAAATGCCGTAGCGCCACTTTAACTCCTGCTGATGTAA
>JBBIUJ010000471.1:0-2742 GCA_037440345.1 Prolixibacter sp. | reverse complement strand
TACCTACCGCTTGCAATTGTCTCAATTTTTCAGACAGAAATGCATCGCCACTGTTCACTTTCAGCCATCGGTCAATCTGTTGGTGGCTAAGACGGTGACGGTCACGAAGATAGGTACGGTCTTGTAGTGGGTCAGTCATTTTGCAAATATTGACTGGAATCCAGCCAGGTGATTATTTGATGTACCGAATCGCCAGGTAAACAATCGGCTGTAGATACCCTTAATTGCGGATGCTCCGGGGCTTCATAAGGACTGCTGATCCCGGTGAAATCAGACAATTCCCCAATTATTGCCTTCTGATACAACCCCTTGGTATCACGCTCCATACAAAGTTCAAGCGATGCATCGACAAATACTTCGATAAAACACTCCTCTCCTATAATGCTCTTCGCCTGGGCACGATCGTGACGAAAAGGGGATATAAATGCGGTGATTACTACCACCCCGGCATCGTTGAGCAATTTCGCCATTTCGGCCACCCTGCGGATATTTTCCTGCCGGCCTGCCACCGAAAAATCGAGGTCACGGTTGATGCTCATGCGGGTATTGTCACCGTCCAGGATTAAAGTGCGGATCCCTTTCTGAAATAAACACACCTCCAGATTTCGCGCGATGGTTGATTTACCCGACCCGGAAAGTCCTGTAAGCCAAACGACAAAGGCTTTCTGGCGGTTAAGCCCCTCCTTTTGGCGGCGCGTAACCAGAAACGATTCAGTAGCAAGATGATGGTTGGATGAGAAGTTTGACATTTTATTTGACGGTGAAGGATACTGCAATCCTACTTTGTTGTGATTCTGATAAATACTTTAGGTCGCTGTACAAATATATCAAAAGCAACCGGCTATTGCAACACCGGACAAAATAACAGATACTTGATGTATCGGTATCCTATTATGTCCGGCTATATCAGGCTCAAATAAAAATTCATCTGTTTATAATTTGATTTTTCAATTGACAGATGGAATCGAAGATCAGCGCAGCTAATACCCATCCCGAGGCTTCGGGATCATTTTCGGTTGGTCCCGACATGTCGGGATGGGTATTTCATATATAATTTTGCGATTACGATCCAAATATTATATGTAAATCTGTGATTATAGTCGTTGTATTGTATAAAAATGCTTGAATGATCACCCGAGATTTACAAACGGTTATAGAAAAAACCCTCCCAATTGGAGAAATTGGTAGAAGCGCTGGCACTCAGGTTGGCAAGGAGGTTTTGTACAGTGAACTGGGACAAATTATCTGGACTTTCTTCTGTAACTCAGGTAATAGATTGAAGAACCCATAAATCATATTTGATATTCGGAATGGGCACATATTAGCGACAACGAACAATATCGGGATATCCGGGTTCCTGAAAGATTAGTAACCATTAGGCTATATTGGAAATTTTAGTTACTTTTCGATACATGAATGAATCTCAAATACTTTGTACCAGTTGTGGACTCTGTTGCGATGGGTCATTGTACGAACGCGCCAGAATAAATAAAGATGAATCTTTGATTACTGACTATTCATTTGCAATAGAACAGAATGATTACCAGTGGTTTAGATTGCCGTGCTCTTACTTAAGCGAAAAGTGCTGCACCATTTATGAAGAAAGGCCGTTCAAAGTCTGTGAAGCATTTAAATGCAAACTTATTAAAGCTTATCAGGCTGAAAAGATAACATTTGAAGAGGCCGCCGGTGAAATTAATAAGGCCATGGCCCTTAAAACCAATCTGGAGTTACAAATTATGAATTTACATCCGGAGAATGAAAGCATTTCCATTCATCATAAAATAAAAGAGTTTTCATTATACTTCTCCAAGAGTATGAGTGAATTGGAATTCAGAAAAGAATTTGGAAAGATTTTGCTGGATTATCGTATTCTGAAGATGCAACTGCAGCTGACTTTCAAGAAAGACCAAACTAAAAATATTGTTGGAGTATGACATCTTTTTTCCAAATGCTGGTTAAGCTGTAATGTTGCGAAGGCTATTTTATTGACGGACTTTTGAAACTATGACCATCAAAGAGCAAATCAAAGAATTGAAACACTCCCGTTTTATCTTGAAACGCTTGCTTTTCCGGCTTATTTGGCAAGTTTGGCGGTGGGGCCGTTTTTTTTCGGACGGATCGTACCGTTCCGGAATCCTGACCCGAATCCAATTTGGACGATATTACCATCAGCAGGTTACGTTTACAGCACCTAATAGGTATCCGCTTTTGTTTCAGGCATGTGCAGATTATTTGACTCAAGTAAAGAATCCCAGGATCCTTTCTTTCGGATGCTCCACGGGTGAAGAAGTTTTTTCGATCGGCGAATATATTCCGAAAGCTAAAATTATGGGAATCGATATCAACCACTGGTGCCTGAAGCAGTGCAGGAAAAAGAACAAGAATCCGGATTTTTCATTTTTTCATCGTCTGTCAAAAGAGTTTGAAGATTCATCCTGTTTTGATGCCATCTTTTGTATGGCTGTATTTCAACGGACTGAGAACAGAACCAATAACAACAATTCCCTTGCAAAAGGCTTTCAATTCGAACAATTTGAGAATGAAATACTATTGCTTGATAAAAAGCTAAATCCAGGAGGGTTGCTCGCAATCGACCAAGCTGATTTTAGCTTTGCAGATTGCATTTGTTCTAAATATTATGTGCCGTTACTGACTTTCGAAAAGAACCAATACTTTCATCAAAGACCACTTTTTAACCGCGAAAATCACAAAATTGAGGAATTTCAAAATAACTACCGG
>JBBIUJ010000470.1:0-2748 GCA_037440345.1 Prolixibacter sp. | reverse complement strand
GGAAAGAGCGAATGGCTCACCGACCTTACGGCCATGAAACCCGAACTTCACGAACGGAAATGGGAGATCGACTCGCTGTGCTATCCTGTCAGGCTTGCCTACCATTACTGGAAAAATTCGAAGGACACCTCTGTATTTTCCTCTAAATGGCACGAGGCGGCTAAATCAATCCTACTAACCTTCAAAGACCAACAAAAGAAGAATGGCAAAGGCAGCTACTCCTTCATGCGAAAAACCGAGAAGGCAAGTGACACCCAATTCGGCAATGGCTATGGACTTCCGGTGAAGCCGGTAGGTTTGATCTGCTCTTCCTTTCGCCCATCCGACGATGCCACCTTTTTTCAATTCCTGATCCCTTCCAACTATTTTGCGGTGGTATCGCTCAGGCAAATTGCGGAAATCGCCTCAACAGTCCTGGCGGATCGCACGCTGGCAGATGAGTCCAATGCACTGGCGCGCGAAGTAGAAAGCGCCCTTAAAAAATATGCCGTTGGCACCCACAGAACAGCCGGGAACATCATTCCTTTCGAAGTAGACGGATATGGGAACAATCTCTTCATGGATGACACCAACATTCCCAGCCTGCTGACGCTGCCCTATCTTGATGCGATGCCATCATCTGATCCTCTCTACCAAAACACCCGAAAATATGTGTTAAGCGAAGAGAATCCCTGGTTTTTCAGAGGGAAAAAATACGAAGGCAACGGAGGTCCGCATGTCAATGGAGGTTACGATTACATCTGGCCCATGAGCATTATCATGCGGGCCATGACCTCCTCCAATGAGAACGAGATTCGCCAATGCTTTTCCTGGCTGATCGAAACAGACGCAGGGACCGGTTTTATGCACGAGGCCTTCTTGAAAAATGATCCCACCTCTTACTCACGACCATGGTTTGCCTGGGCAAATACCCTTTTCGGCGAACTTGTCATTAAACTATACCACGAACGGCCCAAGTTGCTTGAACAAATTTAAAAACCGAAAAGATGAAGAATGTATGCATCGCTTTTCTGTTGGCATGGACCCTTACCGGGTGCCGGGATGAAAAATCGTTGATTGTTGATGCCCGCAGATTGAACGATATCGAAAGAATGCTGAAAATCCAGAAGGAGCTGACTGCTCACTCGCTGAAACCAATCTGGCAGATCCTCGACCACCCGCAGTCAAAGAATGAAGAACAGGCATTGAAATTTCTCTATGCCTATATGCCCTTAAGCGATTTGGCCGACTATTCTCCCGAATTTATACTTGCCAATGTGCGTCAGAGCTTGATCGCCAGAAAAGAGATGATCTGGGGAAGTACGATCCCCGAAGAGGAATTTCTTCACTTTGTTTTACCGCTGAGGGTCAACAATGAAAACCTTGATTCCTTCAGGCTCGTCTATTATGCCGAAATAAAGGCGAGGATCCGGGGATTGGGAATGAAGGAGGCAGCGCTCGAGATCAACCACTGGTGCCACGAAAAGGTAAACTACCGTGGAACCGATTCCAGGACAAGCGCTCCCATGAGCACCATCAGCAAAACTTTTGGAAGGTGTGGCGAAGAGTCCACTTTCACCGTTACTGCCATGCGCACAGCTGGAATCCCTGCACGCCAGGTTTACACCCCCCGGTGGGCCCATACCGACGACAATCACGCCTGGGTCGAGGTCTGGATTGACGGAAAATGGCACTTCATGGGTGCCTGTGAACCGGATACAGACCTCGACAGAGGCTGGTTCAGCGAGCCTTCGCAACGCACCATGCTCATCCATACCCGAACTTATGGTCACTACTTTGGGACAGAAGAGGTACTGGATGCCCAGGATCGCTTTTCCGAACTGAACCTGACAGCAAATTATGCCGTGACCAAACAGATAACAGTTCAGGTTAATAATGGTGATGGAACGCCTGCAAATTCTGCCAAAGTCGAGTTCAAACTATATAATTACGCCGAATTTTATCCGCTTGCAACGATCCTGACGGATAACATGGGCGCAGCCAAATTTACCACAGGTCTGGGTGATCTTATGGTCTGGGCATCCAGAGATGGATACTTTGCCTTCAAAAAACTTCATGTAGCCTCCACCGACACCCTTCATCTGGTATTATCATCAAAGCAGATGAACCACATATCGAACTGATGGATCTGGTGCCACCAGTGGTAAGCAAGCCAATTCAACCTGTAAGCGCAGAGGCTAAAAAAATCAATGACCGGCGTTTGGCTGCTGAAGATTCTATCCGGAACAACCGCATGGCAACTTTCAGGGATTCAGGATGGATTCGATCGTATGCCCAATCCCGGCAGCTAAATGTTGATACTTTGATGAGGGCTTTCCGCCTTAGCTATGGAAACTGGCAGGAGATCATCAAGTACATTGAGGGAAATCAGTCGACTGCACGTCGGCTCTTCCTCCCCCTGACCTATGTCATCTCTTCCAAAGACCTGAGTGACACCAGGGCAGGGATCCTGACCGATCACCTTACCGGAATATTCGGCATCGGGAGACCTATGTATTTGCCCAAAGAGATCTTCGAAAATTATGTTTTGGCTCCTCGCATAGATTTGGAAATCCTCTCTCCATGGCGGAACTTTCTGCTGAAAAGCCTTGGCACTGAAATGGCTGTTGCCACACGAAAAGATATCACCACACTAACCGACTGGATTAAATTGAATATCAGGGTTGATGCAGTTGCCAACAAACACTCCAGGGCATCCCTGACTCCTGTCGGGGTATACAACCTGAGAGCAGCAGATCCGCTTTCCAG
>JBBIUJ010000469.1:0-2760 GCA_037440345.1 Prolixibacter sp. | reverse complement strand
GATCAGACTCGATCCCTACCAGTTGAAACGTATAGGGCATTAATTTGATGATTACCTTTCCGGTTACGTTCTCCTGACTGCTTTCGAGAAACTTCTCCATGTCGCGCATGACCGGCTCAAGGTATTGAGCCTCGTGTAAAAACATTCCGTACCAGTTGCTTAGTTGCTCTTTCCAGTATTGCTGCCACTTGGTGAGGGTATGTTTTTCGAGTAGATGGTGCGCCTTGATGATCAGCATTGGCGCTGCTGCCTCAAATCCTACACGACCTTTGATGCCAATGATGGTGTCACCCACATGGGTGTCGCGACCAATGGCCCATGCAGAACCAATCTTCTCTACCTCGCGAATGACATCCACAGGGTTGTGATGGGTCTTACCGTTCACCGCCTTTAGCTGACCTTTCAGAAATTCGAGGGTGAGGATCTCCTCCCCTTCTTTGGCCAGATGAGTCGGATATGCGCTTTCAGGTAAATTTTTATTGCTGGTAAGTGTCTCTTTACCCCCGATGCTGGTCCCCCACAATCCCTGATTGATGGAATAGGCCATCTTTTCGAAATTGTCTTTTACCCCGTTCTTTCGGAGATATTCAATTTCTGCGTCCCGGGTTAACTCCAGGTCGCGGGTTGGAGTCAGTATCTTGATCTCAGGAGCCAACACCTCAAAAGCCAGGTCAAACCTGATCTGGTCGTTTCCCGCTCCGGTACTGCCGTGCGCCACATATTGGGCGCCAATTTTTTTCGCATAATCGATCACGGCTAATGCCTGGAATATTCTCTCTGAACTTACTGATATGGGATAGGTATTGTTTCTGAGAACATTGCCATATACCATGTAACGGATTCCTTTGTTGTAATAATCGGCCGTAATATCCAGGGTTTTGTGGGATTTCACACCCAATGCATAGGCTTTAGCCTCTATTTTTTGAAGCTCCTCTTTCGAGAACCCTCCTGTATTGGCTACCGCCGAATGGACATCCAATCCCTTTTCTTTTGCAAGATAAATAGCGCAAAATGAGGTATCCAAACCTCCGCTAAATGCCAGGACTACTTTTTCTTTCATCTTTCAATATTTATTGTAATTTCAATATTTATGCACTAGTCAAATTCTAAAGGATAAAGGATAAAGTAAAAAGGATAAAGTGAAGAACGCGTTTTTCAAAACTCCCACAAATCCCATCACTCATATCTTATATCTCATAACTTATATCTGAACTCAAATCTCCTTTATCCTTTTTACTTTATCCTTTATCCTTGTTTCTTTTGTCCAGCCACTCCTTGAACATCTCAAAGGGCATGTTCATTTTGCTTTTCTCCTTATGCCATGCCGGATCGTACAACATTCCTGTACATAAACACTTGGTGTGTTTCATCCTCAGCAATATGTCGTAATTTACACAACTTTGGCATCCTTTCCAAAACTGTTCATCATCCGTAAGTTCTGAAAAGGTAACCGGTCGGTACCCAAGTTCCGAATTGATTTTCATGACAGCCAAACCGGTTGTCAAACCAAACAATTTTGCCTCAGGAAACCGCTTTCTGGATATTTCAAACGCCTTGTGTTTGATTCGCCGGGCGAGTCCAAATCCACGGTAGTCCCAATGGACGATCAAACCCGAGTTGGCCACATATTTTTCGTCACTCCACGATTCAATGTAGCAAAACCCTGCAAATTTCTCACCATCAAGGGCTATAATGGCCTTCCCTTCCGTTATTTTTCCGGCAATGTACTCGTAAGTACGCCGGGCAATACCGGTTCCCCGCTCCTTGGAAGCTTTTTCGATGGTATCATTGATCTCATCGACATATTTCAGGTGCGTCTCGTTGGCCAGGAGAACACTGATCTCCGGCTTTTGCGCCTCAACAACTTTCTTTCTGAATATCATTCTATTGCGTAATTTCTTGTATTTAAATTCGTCCCCTCGTCCTAGTCGTCCCAGTCGTCCTAGTCGTCCCAGTCCTCCTGTTCTTCCTTCGCTCAAATTCTATTTTCAAGTTTCGGCATAATCCCCACAAGCGCCCTGGTTACATCATTGCGTCCAATGCCGTCCCTGATTACGATCAGGATGGTGTCGTCCCCTGCAATGGTCCCCAAAATTTCCTTACATCCAGACTCGTCGATGGCCAGGGCGGTGCTTGAAGCAAATCCCGGCAGGGTCTTGATCACTCCCAGATTGCCGGAGAACTCGATCCCCAAAACTCCGTCTGCCAAAAAATTCAGCCTCGATGAAGTAGATTCATTTTGAGACGCATACAATAAATCATGCGAGGGCAAACGATAGGCATACCCGGCTTTGGCATCGCTCACTTTGATAACCTGCAGGGATTTCAGATCACGCGACAAGGTGGCCTGCGTAACTTCCATACCCTTTGCAAGTAACCGCAACTGAAGGTCATCCTGGTTGCTGATTACTTCGCTCGAGATGATCTGCTTGATCAATTCAAATCGTTCTTCTCTGTTTTTCAAAACAAACCTTTAGATGAATAATTATTCGTATTAAAATGCAAAGATACTCGTTTTTGAAATAAGAAATTGCATATTTTGCATTTTTATTTACATTTTTTGCTAAATGTTAAGTATTTATGAATATTTATAAATTTATCGACTTCATTTTGTGTAATCGGAAGATTTATCTACTTTTGCCACCGTGCGACAACATCCGGGAATATCGATCTTGTTAACGCAAAAAATGCGTTTTTGCTGCTGATTAAAAAGTAGTGGAAACGCATTTTTTCTTTATTGAAGGTTGGTATCGATAGAAA
>JBBIUJ010000468.1:0-2790 GCA_037440345.1 Prolixibacter sp. | reverse complement strand
CAGGTTAACTGAGATCAAAAATAAGATCACTGAGGATGAAATGGTTACCATGATCTATACCAGTGGAACCACCGGAATCCCCAAAGGTGTGATGCTTTCACACAAAAACCTGGTTTCCAACTTCGAAACCTGCTCTCACCATTTTGCACTTGGTTTGGGACATCGTTCCATCTCATTCTTGCCGCTTTGCCATATTTTTGAACGCACTGTAAACAATGTGTTCATGTACCGCGGTATCGGGATTTACTATGTTGAGAGCCTTCCTCAGATCGTTCAGTCGATCAAAGAGGTGAAGCCGCATATATTTACAGCGGTACCCCGTCTGATGGAAAGCGTCTACGATGGTATCATGGCCAAAGGTAAGTTGCTGACCGGTATCAAGTTCAAACTGTTTTTCTGGGCGGTAGAACTGGGCAAGGACTTTGATTTCAATAAAAAATTTAGCCTTGGGAAAAGAATCAAAATGGCCATTGCCGATAAGCTGATCTACTCCAAATGGCGAGCCGGATTGGGAGGAAACATCCAGTTGATCGTTTCGGGCGGGGCGCTTTTGCAATCGCGTATTGCCAGGGTTTTTAGCGCGGCCAAACTCACTGTACTTGAAGGTTACGGATTGACGGAGACCTCTCCGGTTATCGCGGTTAGCAATGCGGTAACCAATGAGATCAAAATTGGGACCAATGGCCCGGTCATCAAGGGTGTACAGGTAAAAATTGCCGAAGATGGCGAGATTCTTGCCAAAGGTCCGAACCTGATGATGGGGTATTACAAAGAACCCGGACTTACCAGCGAGGTGATTGATGCCGATGGATGGTTTCACACGGGCGATGTCGGGATGCTGGACGAAGGTAAATACCTGAAAATAACTGACCGCAAAAAGGAGATTTTCAAACTCTCTGGAGGCAAGTATATTGCTCCCCAACTGATTGAGAACAAGCTAAAAGAGTCGGTTTTAATTGAACAGGCCATCGTTATTGGTAACCACGAAAAATTTGCCAGCGCACTGATTTCACCTAATTTTGTCTACCTGCACGAATGTTGCAATGAAAATGAAATTCTTTTCAAGGACAATGCAGATCTCATTGCCCAGCCCAAAGTACTGGCCATGTACCAGGCAGAAGTGAAGGAAATCAACAAAACCCTTGGGCTGCACGAGGAGATCAAGCGGTTTAGGCTTGTGCCCGATTCCTGGTCTGCCCAGTCGGGTGAGCTTTCCCAGACCCTTAAACTGAAGCGAAAAGTGATAGAACAAAAATACTACGATCTAATTGAAGAGATTTTTGCCTCTTCCAGGGAGGATTGACAGTTAAAAAATATATTTTTGCCCCGTTGGTCTTTAGACTTTAACTTTTCGAAAATAATAGTTGATCCTTCTATGGATAAATTTTTAATAACGGGTGCGACCGGGAATGTCGGTCTTTCTACCATGCGCTATTTGCTGGCTCAGAAAGATGCGGATTTTGAAGTTGTTGGTGCTGTTCGGGATATTGAAGCAGCCCGGAAAATGGAAGGATTGGAACTGGCTCAGTTAGTTAATTTTGAGTTCGACGAGCCTTCAACGCACGCCGCAGCGCTTGATGGAGTGACTAAATTGTTGCTAATCAGGCCAAATCAGGTATCCGATGTCTCTAAACATATCTTTCCGTTTCTAAATCAGGTCGAAAAATCTGGTGTGAAACACATTGTATTTGTATCCATCGTTGGAGCCGAACGCAACAGGGTATTTGCCAATCACCGGATCGAGACACATTTGAAAAAGATGGGCATCCCGCATACCATTGTCCGTCCTTCGCTTTACATGCAAAATCTGGTGACCCTGCACGGCCAGGAGATCAGGAAGAACAACCATCTTTACATCCCTGCAGGTGCGGGAATGGTCAACTACATCGATGCACGGGATGTTGCGAGGGTTGTTGTCGAATTGTTGACAAAGCCCGGTCACGAAGGGAAAGAGTACGAAATTACTGGTCAGGAACCCATGGATTTCTACAAAATTGCGGCTCTTTTTACTGCCGAATTGGGCAGGGAGATCAAATATGCAGAAAATGCTTGAGAAGAAGCAGATGCCATTCATAGTCACCCTCTCATTGCTTTATGGCGCGGCAAGAAATGGCAAAATGGGCCATACTTCCTCTGTATTCAAAGAGTTAACTGGAGAAGAACCTCGGCAATTGGTCGATTTTATCCGCGAAAACCGTAAGGTCTGGGAAAAGTAACCGGATGTCGGCGTAAAAAGTAATCAGATTCTTTGGCTGGAAAGATTTAATGTATATCTTTGCACCGCGTTAAAATAAGGTGCCATAGCTCAGTTGGTAGAGCAACGGACTGAAAATCCGTGTGTCCCTAGTTCGATTCTTGGTGGCACCACGAAAGGGTAAAGAGCAATCTTTACCCTTTCCTTTTTTTACCGTGATTTCCATGATGTGTAATGATGTAGTTGCAGGATTGTATAAATCATCGTTACAATAACATACATCATTGTCAATTGTCCATTTTCAACTGTCAATTGCTATCTTTGCCGACCTGAATCTTTTGTATGGAATATACCTCAATGACATTATCCAACGGGATCCGGCTGATTCATGCGTCAGTCGACTCGCCAGTTGCCCACTGCGGGGTAGTCATCAATACCGGTTCGAGGGACGAAACGCCCGAAGAGCAGGGGATGGCGCATTTCATAGAGCATACCATCTTCAAGGGCACGGTCAAAAGAAAAGCCTACCACATTATTAGCCGGCTGGAAGATGTTGGCGGGGAGATGAACGCCTATACCTCCAAGGAGGAGACGGC
>JBBIUJ010000467.1:0-2806 GCA_037440345.1 Prolixibacter sp. | reverse complement strand
AATGGGAATCAGGAGTATGCAAGGCGGCTTTTGTCTACCTGTCGTAAAACAAGGAAATACAGAAAACTTTGGCTTTGGTGGCGTTTTTGGTCTTTCTTTCCGCCTGGATTGCCGGGGAAATTCTTGGCTTTAAAACAAAAAATAAGAGGGTGAGCTAATGAATTTATCCGTAGTAATACCGCTGTATAACAAGGAAAAATATATAGGTAGAACCATTGAATCCGTTTTGGGTCAAATGGTTCCACCAGAAGAAATTGTTGTGGTTGATGATGGATCGACCGACCATAGCGTGAGTGAGGTGTTGCGATTTAAAGATAACCGGGTCCGCTTGATTCATCAGCAAAATTCCGGCGTAGGCGCAACTAGAAATAGGGGCGTAGCAGAAGCCAAGCATGACTTGGTGGCATTTTTAGATGCAGATGATGAATGGAAACCCGACTTCCTTATACACATCCAAAGACTATATAATAACTTCCCGGATTGTGGTGCATATGCGACAACCTATGAAATTATTAATCCAGATGGAAGTCGATCTTATCCATTTCTAATGGGAACTCCGCCAGCCCCTTGGATCGGTATTATTCCAAATTTATTCAAGATGTTGCAATATAGCGCTCCCTTTTTTCCATCATCTATAGCAATCCCTAAAAATGTATATCGGGCTTTGAATGGGTTTCCTGTTGGTATACCAATCGGGGAAGACAGAATGATGTGGGTTCGCTTGGGGATCAAGTATCCAATTGCGTTCAGTCCCTCAAGGCAGGTTCACTACCATCGAGATGCCGAAAATCACGCTAGTAGTGGCCAGATAGAGCGGGACCCAATTGTTTCAAACTTAATAGATGGAATGTTGAAAAATCATGAAGTGCCACTTGCATTAATAGAGGATTTGAGAGATTATAGTGCTTCCCTGAAAATTCAGAGAGTCTATCATTTGGTGATCAGTAACCATGCCAAAGAGGCACGGGAACTTTTAGACTTAATGGGACCCAATCATAAATATAAAAACCAATGGTTGTATTGGCGTTTCTTGACGCTTGCTCCTTATTCACTGATAAATTTTATCCGTGCAGTATTGAAGAACAGGAAAATCTGATTTTAGGAATAAAATGATGCAGACAGTATTGTTAATGATGATTGTCTTTATCCTGATCATTTTGATCCTGACAAAGCCCTATCTGGGCGTTGTTTTTACTTTAGCCAGTCTCCCGGTAGTCGACCTGCTTCCCCCGATCTCATATCTTTCATCGGTTATTGTTTTAATTGGTATTGTTACCTTTGGTGGATTTTTATTTCAGAAAATGAAAACGCGCGGGGAGTCCGTATTTAATTTTGGAAGTATACATTTTGTCGGATTATTATTTGTTGTTTGGCTGGCTGTGTCCAATTCAGATGCGGCCTGGCTTGGGTTCAATCGTAATTATTTTCTTACCTTCGCTCAATTATTAGTATTGATTTGGCTGACTGGTGAATTAATGGATTCACCGGAGAAGCAACATGTCTTTATGTGGCTTTTTGCCCTTGTTTCTGCTGTTGCCGCAATCATTTCTATTCAACAAGGTAATATTGGGGATACGATCTCGGCCTCGGCGCGCGCGATTGGACTAGCAGGGAACCCAAATTCAACTGGGCGATACCTTGTTGTTGCCATGGTTTTCTTTAGCTATCTTAGTACAGCTACGGATAAGCGTCTCCTTCGCCTTCTAGCAATTGGAGGGGTAGTAGTTACGTTTCTAGGCGTGTTTTTTACCCTGTCACGAACTTCAATTTTACTATTAATAGTAGCAATAGGATTGCAAAGTGTTTTTAGCACACGCCGAAAATTCTCAGTTTCATTGATTTTTACTTATATTGTTGCCGCCCTTATAATGTGGCTTTTGTCCGATCAAATTATTAATATCTTAAAGACGATTATCCCATCTATTCTGCAAGGCGCTGATACAGTGGGTGTAAGGTATAAACTTTGGCAGGCCGCCTGGCGTATGTGGCTGGACCATATGCCTCAAGGAGTCGGTGTTGGAATGTATACCTCGTATTTAAGATATTATGCCGTTGGCTTGGCTCCGCACTATTTTAATGAGAATGCACACAATACTTATTTACAGGCGTTGGCTGAAACTGGGATCATAGGATTTATCTTTTATTTACTTTTACCAGTTTTATCTCTTCGGAATTATTTGCAATCAGGCAAAATGAATAATGTCAAAATTGTTTCCCTTCGGAATGTATGGCTAATTGTTTTTGTGGTTGTGTTGTTTGGCGAAGTTACTGCCAATGGCCTCTATGATAAACTGCTCTGGTTTTTATTTGGAATAAGCATCTATTTTCGTAATCAATTTTTCGTAACATTGCCAGGAAAAAAATACACATCAACCATTAAGTCAAAATATGGTGCATCGGTTTAAAAGATTTTGATGAAAAATTTGCGAATTGCGTTTCTTGCTTATAACCTGGGACAGGGAGGCGCTGAAAGACAATTATTTTATATGATTAAGGCCCTTATCCAACAAGAATGCATCCCGGATGTTTTTACCTTTGGTCAAGGTGGGTTTTGGGAGGCACCGCTCCGTGAATTGGGGATTCGCGTGGTTTCAATAAAGGGGAATGGTAGAATTGCTAGACTTAAAGAATTCGTAAAATATATTAGTTGGGGTAATTATCACTATGTGCATTCACAGCAATTTAGCACAAATTTATATGCAGTGGCAGCTTCGTTAATTTGTGCTGCTCAGTGTATTGGCTCAATCAGAAACAATGTTATTAGTGAAGTACATGATATGGGGGTAATGGGTTGGTTTAGTTTAGT
>JBBIUJ010000466.1:0-2835 GCA_037440345.1 Prolixibacter sp. | reverse complement strand
GGAATCGGGTATTTCATCTGTGAAATCGATGCTATCGCCACCCGTGCTGATGTTCGAATTTTCGCGCAGGAACACCACTTCTCCGGATTCCGGTACATAATCGAAATCCTTTTGCTGTGACTTTAGAAAGATCGCTTCGGCTTCGCCAAGCTGAATTTTCTCCAGGGGAGTGCGATATCCCTTGCCGCGCAAAGGATCTTGATTTTTGCTACCGACCAATTCTTTAATGGATTGAATTCCATTTCCGGTTACGTTTGCCGGCACACGATGCAATATGCCCACAACCTGATGGTCGATGACAAAAAACCTGAATTCTTTACCTTCGATAAATTCTTCGATAAGGATGGTGGAGTCATGTTCAAAAGCAATATCGACCGCTCTGTAAAATGTGGGTTCATCCCAGTTCTCCTTTAGAATGGTAATGCCTATGCCAAAATTTGTTTGGTTCGGTTTAACAACTACAGGCCTTCCCCTAAACAGTTGAAAATCTGATTTTGCTGTTTCAACCCCGGTATAATTGTATCCTTTGGGGACACGAATACCCGCCTCTTCGAGAATTTTCTTTGTAACCTGCTTGTTTTCCATGGCCAAAACGCTTGCATAATTATCGAGCGAGGTCTTCGTGGCCTGCTTTACATATTGGATATTTCCGTTTTGACGTAACCTGATAAAATTTTCTTTTCTGTCGAGAATTTCAAATGAAACACCTCGTTTCAATGCTTCCCGAAGTAATAATTGGGTCGAGAGCTCCATATCTTCCAATCCCATGAAATTGTAGTCCTTTCGCTGGCTGTCATTTAAATAATTGCGGGCTCTATCCATGTGGAATGGGACATATCCCATCTTCAGGATCCCATCGAGTACCTGATAGACTCTTCGTTGTTTTGGGTTTTCGATAAATTCAGCCGCCAACTCCAAGGCTCTTTGGTAGTCAGTGTTATTTACCGCAAGTGTTTGAAACAAACCGGTCATTTCATCTATATGTTGTTTTGCTGCTGGCCAGATATCAACATATTCGCCGGTTGGATCGTGAACAAATGGGACCGGCCCCAACCCATACAGGGCGACATATCCGAGGTAATTGTTCGTATGCATTTGGGATGTGGCATCAAAATTGTCAGGCTCTTTTGTAAGCAATCCATAAAGCACAAGCAGGTGCAAAAAAGAGAGCGCTTCTTCCGTTATTCCTGCCTTGGCCAATGGATCAATGTCAACAAACCTGATTTCAATGTAGGAAATGTGTTCGGGACCACTGGTAAACTTTGGCCTTACCGGAGAATACAGCTCCTTCACGGATTCTATTTTTCCTTCCTGGACCATCTGGTCGAGGCTTTGCCTATAGTTTTGTACCGAGCTGTAATCGGGATATAACTCGCCAATATTCCTGTAACCATAGCAACTGTTACGAATGGAGAGGCCAATGACATGTTGACCGATGCTGTAAGGAGATTCCTTGCATTTAAGTTCCATCGACGGGTCTACTACGGGGCTATTGCCATAAAGTAAAATGTACAACCATCTTAGCCTGTGCAACTGTCGTATTGTTATCAGGTAAACTTCATCCTTGAACGCTTCGTAGGTTATTGATGTTTCGCTTTGACGATAGAGTATTTCCAATAACTTCTCTCCGAAAGACAGATTAAAGTGGATTCCTGAAAACAGTTGGTTTTTGGGTCCGTATTTCAGTGCCAGATGTTCACGGTATTGCTGTGCATCTCTCCCTTCTTCATCGAATTGGGCAATTGGAATTTGGCTATCATCAGGTAAAACAGGTGGAATACTTTGCGGCCAAAGGTATTCATTGGTCAGTCCCAGACTAACAACATCATGAAGGGTTTCAAGAAAACCCAACGTTTGCTTTATATCGGGCAGTGGTGGGGTGATCATTTCCACCTGACTTTCAGAAAAGTCTGTGGTGATATAGGGATTCATCCGTTTATTCCCGAATATTTTTGGATGTGGCGTTTGTGACAAACTTCCTGATTCATCTACCCGAATGTTCTCCTTTTCGATCCCAAACAGCGCATCAAACCATATATTCCCTGTTATGTGGCCCGCGGCTGATTTAAAAATGTCCCGTCTCATGTTTTTGGTTTTTTATGAATAGGTTAAAAAGTATAACATAAAGTGCAACAAGCAATATCCCTTTTGCGATACTGCTAATGCTGATGCTCCACCACACCGAAGTGAGCTCATTTTTCCAGAAATGGATCGATGCGTAAGCCATTGGTATTCGCAGGAGCGTAAGTCCAATCCCGGTTATTGCCGGAATATTTGTTCGTCCCCAGCCAAAAAATGCGCCGGTTGCCATCAACTCCAAACACATGAACAGTTGGGATATACCAATTATGGTCAGGTATTCCCTTCCCATGGCAATGCTTTCCTGATCCTTCAGGAAGATTGAAAACAGGGGGGATGGAAAAGTAACCAGGATGGCTGTTGTAATCACGCCAATGATAACCGAAAGTAATATTCCGGCGCCAAATACTTTCCATTGCTTATCATAGTCCTTTGCGCCAAAGGCTTGCCCTGAGATGGATGACAATGCGTACATAAATCCGGCCACGGTCATATAGGAGATTGCTTCGATCTGTACACCGACCTTTTGTACGGCAATTGCATTGGGACCCCAATGGCTTATGATCCGCGCCATCAGAATGGCAATAATGGTAAAGGAAACTCTTTGGATAGCAGGACTGATTCCTATCCCTACCAGTTTTTTGAGAAGTGAGCTTTGGAATGGAAGGCGGCCAGGATTTAAATTCTCGGTTCGCTTTAGTTTTCTGTAAAACAGGAATGTAGCCAAAGCTTGTGACAAGATGGTGGCAATGGCAG
>JBBIUJ010000465.1:0-2841 GCA_037440345.1 Prolixibacter sp. | reverse complement strand
GCGGTTCCTGATGGAGAGATAAAAAAAACCATTGTAGAATCAGCTAGTGTAAATCATCTGCAACCTCCGGTGGGATCAAATAGGGACCAAATCATAAATCAGCCGACAACAATTCAGGATGTTACCTTTCAAGATAAGGAAATTGAACAAATCCTCCTCTTTTACAAAGACAAAACTTTCGACGTATACCGGCCTTCCTAACCTATTTTGGCTATATTTGCGGCATTACTCAATGCAATTTATTCGCGGATGAAAAAATCAGTGCAGAACCTTAAGGTTGTTTCTAACCAAAGGCTAAACAAAGACCATGCACTTCTGGAATTAAAGTCTGATATTCCTTTGGAAGGAATACTTCCCGGACAGTTTGCCAATATCTTGGTGGAGAAATCACAAAATGTATTTCTAAGACGTCCGTTTTCAATTTTTCAGGTTGATTACAAATGTAATTCAATCTCTGTATTAATAAAAGCAATTGGTGAAGGTACCAGGGCTTTATCCAAAAGTTTGGTTGGCGATACGCTTAGCGTCATCTTTCCATTGGGCAGAGGTTATACTTTCCCTGAAAAAAAATCTAAAGTGCTACTTGTTGGCGGAGGGGTTGGAATTGCCCCACTGATGCTTCTGGGAACCATGTTAAAGCCAGATAATCACCAGGTTGAAATATTGCTTGGAGCAAGAAGCGGTGAAGATCTGGTTGAACTTGAGAACTTCGCCAAGTATGGGACCGTTCATACCACAACGGAAGACGGGAGCCATGGAACAAAGGGATTTGTGACCAACCATGCCCTTTTTGGCGATGAATTAAAGAGCTTTGATAAGATATATACCTGTGGACCGGAACCAATGATGAAGGCCGTTGCCAGACTTGCCTATCAAAATGATATTGATTGCGAGGTATCCCTGGAAAACACCATGGCATGCGGTTATGGTGTATGCCTTTGTTGTGTTACTGAGACAACCGGGGGACACAAATGCGTATGTACCGACGGACCTGTATTTGATATAAAACAGTTAAAATGGCAGAATTAAGTATAGATATTGCCGGACTAAAGCTCAAAAATCCGGTCATGACTGCATCCGGAACGTTTGGTTTTGGCGTTGAGTTTGACGATTTCTTTGATCTGAATAGCCTGGGAGGATTTGTCGTAAAAGGGACCACACTTCATCCCCGGCAAGGAAATTCATATCCCAGAATGGCTGAAACCCCATCAGGAATGCTTAATGCGGTTGGGTTACAAAACGGAGGGGTTAAATATTTTGCAGAGCATATCTATCCCCGTTTGTTGGTCTATGACACCAATATTTTAGTCAATGTTTCGGGATCTACAGTCGAAGAATACATTGCCTGTGCTGAGCAAATCAATGAACTGGATCGTATCTCGGGTATTGAACTCAATATATCGTGTCCAAATGTGAAGGAGGGAGGCATGGCATTCGGTACTAGCTGTCCTGCAGCAGAAGCAGTGGTTAAAGCTGTTAGGAAGGTCTACCACAAACCATTGATGGTTAAACTTTCACCAAACGTAACCAACATAACCGATATCGCATTGGCGGTAGAAGCAAGTGGCGCAGATAGTATCTCATTGATTAATACAATTTTAGCCATGGCCATTCATGCGGAAAGCAGAAAACCTATACTTTCAACTGTCACAGGAGGACTTTCAGGTCCGGCGATTAAGCCTATTGCGCTTAGGATGGTTTGGCAAGTATCCAAATCGGTTAAGGTTCCGGTTGTAGGAATGGGAGGAATCATGAATGCTACCGATGCAGTCGAATTCTTTCTTGCTGGTGCCTCTGCCATTCAGGTTGGTACAGCTAATTTTATCGATCCATTGGCTTCGCAGCACATTATTGCAGGTATTGATAATTATCTTGATAGACACAAATTTAAATCTATCAAAGAGATCATTGGTGGTTTACAATTGTAACTAGTCAGGTGATCAAAATCAAATCCATTCGTTGACATATGTAAATTACATTTGTATGCTTTCTAATTTTGTTCGATTTACTTTTGTTACTTTCCTGCTCTTAGTAATACCTGCATTTTACGGTTTTCATCCTCAAAATCTGCGTAAGAAGATCGCATTACTGGAGAATCAGCGAATTAATAAGCTGATAATTAGAAGAATCGTTCAGTCAGAAAACACCGACTTGCTTGATAAGAGTTTCGAAAGGTTCAGGGAACAGAATCTTTTGAAAGGATTGGCTGTTGCAATAGTAAAAGACGAGAGGCTTATTTTTGCCAAGGGATATGGATATGCTGACACTGAAGCGAAAATTTTGGCATCGCCTGAACAGCTCTTTAGAATTGCCAGTGTTTCCAAACTGATTACCTCAATAGCCATTATGAAACTGGTTGAGAGTGGGAAAATCAAGCTTGATAGTAAGGTCTTTGGGAAATATGGAATTCTAAACGACGAAAAATTGGGTCAAATAAAGGATAACCGATTGGAAAACATCACTGTACGCAATCTTTTGAATCATTCGGGCGGTTGGACACAAAGATATGGTGACATTGCTTTTCTCCCCAGAATCGTTTCCGAGCAGACAGGTGATCCTATGCCATTAAATATTAATTCATATTTAAAATTTGTTACTGCCAAACGTCTGCATTTCGAACCAGGGTCATCCAGCGCCTATTCAAACCTCGGATACATGATCCTTGGAGAAGTTGTGGCAAGAGCCTCCAAAACCAGTTATGAAAAATTCGTGAAAGAGAATGTTCTTAAGCCGGCACACATTTACGATATGCAGCTTGGGGGAAGTTTTGAAAATGAAAAGCTTTTGGAAGAAGTTAGATACTACCAACCGGAAGATGCACAACCGGAGATCGGAAGAGCA
>JBBIUJ010000464.1:0-2841 GCA_037440345.1 Prolixibacter sp. | reverse complement strand
ATTTCCTGCACCAATGTAGATTTGTAATCATATTTTTTTCGTTGAATCAGTTCAAATCCCTCGACCAAACTGGCCGTTTCTTTTCGATTGTGCGTCTCCACAATCCCAATGATAATGTCGCAGCCCTTGGCTTTTTCAACTTTGGCTGCCTGAAGCATGGTAAACGTTTTGCCCACTCCTGCGCACATTCCAAAGAATATCTTCAGTTTGCCACGTTTACTTTTCTCCTCATCCTGAATGATTGAGGCTAAAAGTTCATCAGGATCAGGCCGTTGATCATATGATTCCATTCCTGTTTTCTTTGTTTTCCAATTTAGCAATTAAATCAATAGCCCGCTCTTCGACTCCCTGCATTTGTTCTAAAATTCTTTTAAGCTCCTGTACCTGGTTTAAACTGACTTCGCGCTCAAATTCTTCCTGGAAATTCACATTGGAAATTTCGGTATTGGCTTTGAGGTTTTCGGCCATCTCATTAAAAACAAGTGATATATCATAGAATTCATCTTCCCCTTCGAAATATAATCTCTGATTGTAGTTTTTCCCCCCTATCTCCTTGATTCCATTGTACAATTTGGAAAATCGTCCATTGAAGTAGGAGGCGAAATTAAAGGTAAAACTCAATGTAATGATAAAGCAAATCGTACCCAGAAGTGTTACGCTGGTTAATCCCTTCTCGGCTGATTTTTTTGTGTCATTGGCTTTCAGGATGATGGCTTGTTCGTTCATTTGAGACAAAAGCATTGTTTGTTGGTACATCTCATGAAACATTGTCATAGAGGTATTTAATACTTCAGATGAGACTGGTTTTTTCTCATAAGTCGATAGGTATGCAATGTATTCTTTGAACCCTGACTCAATTGCAGAGGCCAGTTTGTCTTCACCTGGTTCAGTGAGATTGTTCTTTTCAAGCAAGAGTGATTTTTTAAAGGAGGCAAATGTGGAATTGGTCAAAGTAGTGTCAATTAAACTGTTATTGACGAAACATCGGGTGATTTCCTGGTTAATTACAGTCAACTCCTCGGCCATATCACGCGCATAAATGACTGAAAAGTGATTGTCTTTAAGAATTGCGTCAGTTTTTTGAGAAAGTCTGCTGAGGTGGATAAGCAGAAGGATGGTTATTCCTGCAATGATTATGAAGAAAAAAACCATCCCTAAGGTGAATTTTGTTCGAATAGAAACTTTCATTGTTTTTGATTTTATTTGTTGGTTACGCTTGTTTCAATTTTGTCAAGTTCAAGATTTAAGTCCAGTACATTTACCCGTTCTTCACCCAATAATAAAAATTGTGGTGCCTCGGTTAATTTTTTCACGCATTGGATAATCCTTTGCTTTCCATCCGGAGTGAAATTTCTGGCCTTTGTGATCCGGTCGACCTGCAATAAGGCAGCTTTTGGCGAAATATGCGGATCAAGTCCGCTTGCAGATGCAAATAGCATTTCGGAAGGAATTGCTGTACTTCTGTCTAGTTGGTTGAAGGCAACGAATTGATTTTTTAGCGAATCAACGGCATGTTTTAATTTGGCATTGGTTAAACCAAAATTGGAGCCTCCTGACGGCAATGGATTGTAGGAAATGGCCGAGGGGCGGGATGAAAAATAAATTGCACTGTCAAAACGTTGGCCAATTAATTCACTGCCAATTACTTTATTATTTTTTAAAATCATACTTCCGTTTGCCTTTTCGGGCATAGTGAGTTGCACAATTCCTGTTACAAACAATGGATAGATGATACCTGTTAAAATGGTAAAGAACAGGAAGATTTTTAAGGATATAAATAGGGTTTTCATAGATTAATAATTAGATCAATCAACTTAATGCCAATGAAAGGGGCAATAATGCCTCCAAAACCATAGATAATCAGATTGCGGGTTAATGCGGTATTGGCTGAAACCGGTTTGTAACGTACACCTTTCAACGCCAGGGGGATAAGCATGACGATGATAATCGCATTAAAAATTACCGCACTTAGAATGGCGCTCTGGGGAGATCCGAGATTCATAATATTTAAGGCTGAAAGAGGTCCAATACCGCTCTTGCCGGAATAGAGCGAGATGGCGATGGCAGGAATAATGGCAAAATATTTGGCCACATCGTTTGCTATACTAAAGGTTGTGAGGGAGCCTCTGGTCATCAGCAATTGCTTGCCCACTTCCACTACCTCAATCAGTTTAGTCGGATTGCTGTCAAGGTCAACCATGTTGCCGGCTTCACGGGCGGCCTGGGTTCCTGTGTTCATTGCAATACCTATATCGGCTTGTGCAAGCGCCGGGGCATCGTTTGTGCCATCGCCGATCATACCAACCAAATGTCCGTTTGCCTGCTCCTCGCGGATACGACGTAATTTATCTTCAGGTGTCGCTTCTGCCATGAAATCATCAACCCCCGCTTCGGCAGCTATGGCTGCGGCGGTCAGTGAATTGTCACCAGTTATCATTACAGTCCGAATCCCCATTTTTCTAAGCTCGGCAAATCGCTGTTTGATACCGCCTTTTACTATATCTTTCAGATGAATCACCCCCAGGACCCTATTGTCTTCTGCCACAACCAAAGGTGTTGCCCCTTGTCGTGACAATTCTGAAACAATATCTTGTAATTTCTGGGTATAAAAACCATTGTTGCTTTGCACAAATGTGCGAATGGCATCCGATGAACCTTTTCGGATCATGTGAATAGTCCCGTCGTCTGTTTTAAAATCAACGCCGCTCATCCGCGATTGCGCCGTAAAAGGAATAAATGTCGCATCGAGCTCATGAACTTCGCGGCCACGAATATTGAATTGCTCTTTGGCAAGGACGACAATCGAACGCCCTTCGGGAGTTTCGTCAGATAAGGATGAAA
>JBBIUJ010000463.1:0-2849 GCA_037440345.1 Prolixibacter sp. | reverse complement strand
AGTCGACCAGCTATTTGTTTGGAATGGAGACTCCCTGATCCTTTTTGCCATTGTAAAATCGACCGAAGACAAGGTAAATGTCGAGAACGACACCAAGATTGGATTGGTACGGGTTATTCTGCTGATTGAAGATTCACCATTGTACTATTCGAAATACCTTCAGTTTTTATACGACATCGTATTTAGCCAGGTTCAGCAGTTGTTACCGGAAGTGGAGAAAAACGAACTGGACAAAATTTCAAAAATGCGTTCCAGGCCCAAGATTTTACTGGCCAGAAATTATGAAGAGGCGGTGGCGATCTTCAACCGGTACAGAGATTTCTTACTCTGCGTTATTTCCGATGTTGAGTTCGACCGGAATGGAAAGATGGACAAGCATGCCGGGGTGAATTTTATCAAATATGCCAAATCCCATATCTCCAAGATCCCAATCATCCTGCAATCTTCTGAAAACCGAAACGAACAGGTGGCAAAGGATCTTGAAGTTGCATTTATCAACAAAAATTCGGAGTCGTTGTTAAGCGATTTAAGGCATTACCTGATCAGTTACCTGGGGTTTGGTAATTTTTTATTCAGGGACAGGGAGGGCAATACCATTGGGGTTGCCAAATCGCTTCGCGAGTTTGAAACTCTGTTGCAAGAGGTGCCCGACGAATCGCTTTACCTGCATGCGTCAGAAAACCAACTATCCCTGTGGCTGATGTCCAGGGGAGAGATTCAGCTGGCAAAAACACTTAATCCGGTAGCTGCCAATACTTTCAAGAACATGGATGAGATGAGGCAGTTCTTTCTGGAATCAATCAAACACTACCGTGAAGAGAAGAAAAAGGGGAAAATCCTGAGTTTTGACGAGACATCCGCTCTCGATGAAAAAAATATTGTCTCCTTCTGCGGGGGTTCACTGGGAGGCAAAGGACGTGGTTTGGCTTTTATCAATACGCTGATATACAATCTTGAATTTCCGACATTGACCAACAAAATCAATATACTGGCGCCAATCACGGTAGTTATTGGAACCAACGAATTTCAACACTTCATTTCAAGGAACAAGCTATTTGATAAAATCATAGACACAGGTATTTCATTCGCAGAACTGCGGGCCCATTTCGTGGAGTCCCAACTCTCTGGTTCCCTGCTAAAAAAGCTGAAGGTTTTTGTTTCACAAATCGACAGGCCCATTGCCGTGCGGTCTTCAAGCACGTCTGAAGATTCTATTACGCAGCCATTTGCAGGGGTGTTCGATACCTACATCGTCCCGAATGGCAAAACCAATAAGAAATTGGTACTCGAACAACTTTGCGATGCCATTAAACTGGTCTTTGCCTCTACTTTTTCAGAAAAAGCCAGAAATTATTTCTCTATCATCCACCACAAAGTTGAAGAAGAAAAGATGGCGGTTGTACTGCAGGTACTTGTGGGTAACCAGTATGGTGACTATTATTATCCGAGCATCAGCGGAGTTGCACAATCCTATAATTTCTATCCGGTAGCCAACATGAAGCCGGAGGAAGGTTTCGCGGTGGCTGCGGTAGGATTGGGAACTTATGTAGTGGATGGCTGGAAATCATACCGTTTTTCGCCCAAATATCCCAAAGTGACCATCTACAGCATCAAAGATATGCTTGTGAGTTCGCAGGTACAATTTTATGCGCTCGATTGCAAACTTAAGGAGGTCGATTTTCTAAAGGATGGCGAGTTGGCAGCGCTCAAACTTCTGAATATCAGTGAGGCTGAAAAACATGGAACGCTTACACATTGTGCCTCTGTTTACAATGCAAACAACGATCGTGTCGAACCCGGACTTGCCGCCGGTGGTCCACGAATCATCAATTTTGCAGATATCCTTCAGTACAATTATGCCCCGCTGGCCGAAACAATCAGTGTATTGCTGAATGCTGTAAAGGAGGCATTCGGCTCCCCTGTCGAAATTGAATATGCTGTAGACCTGGAGCGGGCCAAAAACGGATTGCCTACATTTTATCTACTGCAAATCAAACCGTTGGTTGGAAACCAACTGACTCAAAATATTGTGATCGACCAGTTGGACAAGTCGCAGATGGCCCTGTTTACAAGGTCAAGTCTTGGGAATGGGGAAGTCAAGGATATCAGGGATGTAATTTTTGTGGATACCACCTCATTCAATAAACTGAAAACAATTGAAATGGCGGCAGAGGTAGAGCTTTTGAATAACATGATGATCAAGGCCAACAGGCAATATATATTGATAGGGCCGGGCAGATGGGGAAGCAGGGACCGGTTTGTAGGGATTCCTGTCAACTGGTCCCAGATATCGCAAGCCAAGGTAATCGTTGAAATCAGTCTCGACAACTATCCGCTGGATTCCTCTTTGGGATCGCATTTTTTTCACAATGTAACTTCAATGAACATTGGCTACTTTTCTGTCAAACACTCTTCTCCAACAGACTTTATTCGGTGGGATATGTTGAACAGCCAAAAAGTGATACATAAAACCAAATTTTTCAAACACGTACAGTTTCACAAACCACTGACAATTTTGATGGATGGAAGGATTAAAACTTCTGCAGTAATCATGCACGAATAAACCAAGTTATTATTTATCCGAAAACGCGTTTTGAATGATCGACATTGCCCTTTTTGACGAACACAAACTGGTTCTGGAAGGCCTTTCCGGGTTGCTCTCAGCCGTTTCTGATTTCAGGGTGGTGCTCATCTGTAGTGACCGGAATGTGCTGACAGAAAAGTTGAAGTCGATGCAGGTGCATGTATTGATCATGAACATGCACGATATCTCGGTTAGAAACCTGAACCTGATTGTCCAGCTAAATTTCAGCAACACCAAACTAAAAATCCTGGTAACGTCGGTGATC
>JBBIUJ010000462.1:0-2861 GCA_037440345.1 Prolixibacter sp. | reverse complement strand
TGCATTGGTATCCATTGGCTTATCAACCATCAGGTTACCAAAATAACGTACCGCAAAAAGCTTAACTTCAAGTCCTGCGATGGGTTTCACCAATGATCCCTTCAATCCGGTTAATTGAGCTATGATGTTTGTATGTGTTTGATCTGTCGTCAGCTTCAGCTCAACCTTGTCAAATACTTCGCCCCCGAAAGTAGGTTTGACCGCCAGTTGTTGCTGGTAGTCCTTATTGAAAGTCCGGAGAAAGGCAATGATGTTCCAAATATCGGCTGCGTTCAGAACGTTCTTGAAAGAGGGCATGGCGCCACGTCCCTCGCTGATTTTAAAGTGCAGCGAACCATCAGTATTCTGCTGCAATTGGGTGGTTGCAGGATCGGGTGGCGGAGGTACCAGTTTAATGACATTGTTCTTACCGGGATCGCCATGACAGGACTTGCAGTTGGCCTGGTAAAGATCTCTCCCGGCATTTCTGTTCTGATCGGTGAATACGGTTGTACTCAATTTAGCGCTACGATCGGCTGGAACATCCCAGGGTGTTGTCTGGGCAAAAAGTCCAACAGTCACAATATTGAGAACAACAAAAAAAGTAGATTTAAGTATCATCTGTTGTTGCAATTCGATTATTCAACGGGCTGTTGATCAGGATGGGCGCTCTCCTCTTCCGCGATTTCCCAGATTGGGATAACCGGAAACAGCTTCATCAATACGGAAATGATCATCACGGCCAGGGTAATGGTACCAAAAGTTATCGCCGACTCAACAATGGTCGGATGATAGACCATCCAGGCATCCGGTACATTTTGTTTTGGCAAAAATGGTTCTTCCATGGTAGGAACCACAATCAACAAGCGTTTGAACCAGGAGGCAATTAAAACCACAATGGCAATAACAAACATCGGAGCTGGTTTACGCATCGATTTGAAAAGGAGCAGGATCATTGGGATGATCAATCCCAGCAACTGAACGCTCCAGAACATAAAGGCATGCTCACCCGCAAATAACTCTATGAGGTGACGTGCTTCGAATGTCTTCATCTTGTAGGCGGGAACCAGGTATTCATTCAGGTTGAAATAGAAATAAACAATCGAAACGAGGAAGAGTAGCTTGCCCATTTTGTCAAAATGCTCAACGGTGATGTAACGGCTCAGTTTGTAATTGTTCCTGACAATAAACATCAGAATAATGACAGCAGCAGCTCCTGCCACGAAGGCGCCGGTAAGAAAGTAGGGGCCGAAGATCGTGCTGTCCCAACCAGGCCGGGTGGTGACTGCAAAAAGCCAGGAGGTAACGGTATGAATGGCGAAAGCAGTAGGCACAATCAGAATCAAAAGGATCCGGACAGCTTTCAGCAAAATTTTATATTGTTCAGGCTTATGTTTGAAATTAAAAGATAAAAACTCGTATGTCTTTTGCAGCCAGGGTGGTGTATGGCTGATCCTTCCCCTGCTAATGGCCATGTCAGGAATCATGGTGAAAACATAAAGCAAAATACTTAGCGTCATGTAGGTGGTCACCACAGTAACATCCCACATAATGGGCGACTGAATCCTTCCAAACATAAAAACGAATGGAAGCCTCTCCGGACGACCCATATCTGATACGATAACTATTCCGGCAACAGCCGAGAAGGCAACGGCGATAATTTCAGCAATCCGGCCAATCGGTTTGACCCATTTGTAGCCCATCATCCCGAGGACGGAGCTGATCAGCATCCCAACCAAACTGGTGGCAACAAAAAAGACAAAGTTGGAAATGTACATCCCCCAGCTTACATAATCACGTAAGCCGGTAACGATCAGTCCCTTGTCCAACTGAATGTAATATGCATATAAACAGACTAATAGAAGCATCGAAAGACTTGACATCCATATTAAAAAGCTCCGGTCGACCCCCACAGGACGTAAAATATCAGAGGCAATACGATCTAGTCGTTTGTCTTGTAAAAATTTGGTGTTTACTTCTGATGCCATATTGTTTTTTCTAAGGTTAACTTTTCCCTTTCATTGATAAAACTGAACACGTAGCTCCCATCACAATCAAGATTTTCTCCTAACTTCGTATTTTGAATGGGGATAACAGATTTGAATCATTCGATCGATATTGATGATATGTTTCCAAACGATTCAAATGTGGATTAAAAATTTTTCAAAATTACATATTTATTTTTATATCGCTACGGTAGATGATTGATTTTTCGACGCTGAAACAGGAAATAGAAGGTGATTTGTTAACTGACGAATCGACACTAATACTCTATTCTACAGATGCTTCAGCATACAAAGAGCGTCCGGTTGCAGTTGTATTTCCAAAGCACAAAGAGGACATTCTTCGGGTGATTTTATTTTGTAATCAACACAATTTAGGGATCATCCCCAGGACAGCGGGCACCTCTTTGGCCGGGCAGGTGGTCGGCAGTGGCGTTGTTGTGGACCTGTCCCGGACCATGACCCAAATTCTGGAGGTCAACAAAGCAGAGAGCTGGGTAAGGCTCCAACCGGGAGTCGTGCTGGACGAACTCAATATTCACCTTAGGCAGTTCGGCCTTTTTTTCGGTCCGGAAACCTCCACTTCCAACCGATGCATGATTGGCGGCATGGTCGGAAACAATGCCTGCGGGGCGCATTCCCTCATTTTTGGGAGCACCAGGGACCACTTGCTGGAAGTTACCGGCTACCTGTCCGATGGTTCCGAAGTTACCTTCTCTCCCCTCTCCTACCGGGAATTTAAAGACAAAACAGTTGGCGACAGGCTCGAAAATTCCCTTTACCGCCAGATAGAAACGATGCTCTCTGATTCAAATAACCGGGAGCAGATCGAAACGGAGTATCCCGAAAAAGCATTAAGGAGGAGAAATACCGGATATG
>JBBIUJ010000461.1:0-2887 GCA_037440345.1 Prolixibacter sp. | reverse complement strand
CGCGATTCGAAGTGGCATCCCAGTCACGATCTGTACAAGTGGTTTGTTCTGGCCAACATCATGATAGGCACGTTTATGGCTGTTCTGGATGCGACCATTATCAATGTTGCATTGCCAAAAATGATGTCTTCCTTTGGCGTTGGACTCGATACCATCGAATGGGTGCTGACAGCCTATATGCTTGCGCTGGCCGAGATGTTACCAGCCTCTGCGTGGCTTGCCGATCACTTTGGCTACAAACGGATGTACTTCATGGGCATGTTTGTTTTTACCCTTGGGTCATTTATGTGCGGAATGTCGCACAATGAGAATTTGCTAATATTTTCACGGGTCATCCAGGGTTTGGGGGCAGGTATTATTCAACCACTTGGCATGGCCATTATTGTCAGGGAATTTCCTCCAAAGCAGCGTGGTCTGGCAGTAGGATTCTGGTCGGTTGCTGCGGCAGCCTCCGTATCGTTCGGGCCTTTGATCGGAGGCTTCCTGGTAGATAACTTTAATTGGCAGCTCATTTTTGATATCAATGTTCCTGTCGGGATTGTAGGAATGTTCTTTACAATACTGATTCAGAGAGAGATGAAGCAAAAGAGAACCGGAAAATTTGATATTGTCGGTTTCATTTCAGTCAGCCTGTTTCTTCCCATAATTTTGTATGCTATGACCGAAGGTAATGCCATTACCAACTCGGCAGGATGGAAAGCGCCCTATATTCTGGCCTGTTTTGCCATCTCCATCATCGCATTTGCCATATTTAT
Organism: Prolixibacter sp.; assembly: GCA_037440345.1. GTDB lineage: Bacteria > Bacteroidota > Bacteroidia > Bacteroidales > Prolixibacteraceae > CAINVV01. The sequence continues at coordinate 2,132 of JBBIUJ010000461.1, read as the reverse complement.
CACTGCTGAATTGGTCGTTGAAAATCCTTTGATTGATTTAAGGCTCCTGGGAAATTATAACTTTGGAATAAGCTCGCTGGTGATGTTCCTGTTTGGTATCGGGATGTTTGGGAGTACCTTTCTTTTGCCACTTTATCTTCAGAATTCCTTGGGATATACCGCCTTGCAATCAGGCTCAGTTTTTCTTCCCGTGGGAATTATCCAGGGAATTGTGGCGCCCATTGCGGGATACATCAGTGGAAAAATCAATGCAAAAATCCCTATGGTCTTTGGGATCTTGCTCATGTCGTTCAGTTTTTACCTGAATGCGCATCTCTCTTTCCTTACTGAGCACGACGCAATCATGTTACCGCTCTACCTCAGGGGATTTGGCATGGGAATCATCTTCTCAGCGCTGATGGCAGTTTCTTTGGTGGACATTCCCAAAGAGAAAATGGCCCAGGCTTCGGGAATCAGCAATGTGGTACGACAATTGGGAGGCAGTTTTGGCGTGGCTATTCTGGCTACCTTTCTTTCAACAAGAGTAACGTACCACTCACAGATGTATGGAGGGGCGATGCAGGCAAATTCGCCTGTATATCAGACTGTTGCGAAAAATATGAGCGAAACTTTTGTTCGCAATTCTGGCAGTTCACCATCAGATGCAAGAAAGCAATCGCAATACTTGGTGGTTTCGAATGTTACAAAACAAGCCTATATTCAGGGGATCAACGATGATTTTATGATCGCTTCCGTAATGACCCTGTTGGGCGGTATTCCAATTATTTTCCTTCGTGTGAGAAAGAAAAAGAAAGTTTAAAATTATGGTTATGATCAATCGTCATTTTCGTCAGTTTTCCTTGTGCATTTTTGCACTCTTCCTCCTTGCGGGGAAAGGATATGCACAAGTAAATTCATCCGATTCTTTGGAGCTGGTGCCCTTAATTACAAAGGTGATAAAGACATATCCTACTGTAAAACAGGCGACTGAAGCTTTAGGTGCCGCTGATTTGAAAATTGCTCTTGCACAATCCGTCTACCTTCCAAGTGCTCAGGTTTCAGGATCTTATACATACATTGGTCCTGTTCCATCTCTTACTTTACCGGATGTTGGAAGTTTCTCGCTGGCAACCCATAACAACATCAACGCGGCAGTGAATATTAATCAAACCTTGACCGATTTTGGTAAAACGAAGAAGAACATCGAATATGAAGAGAAAAGCAAAGAACTCTCGGTGTTGGGCATCGAACAGGTAAAACAAAAGATGTCGGTTGCAGTCATTGGGTGTTATTACAGTATGCTTTATCTTCAGGAAGCTATATCAATCAAGGATGAACAGTTAAAGACATTGAAAGAACATCTTAAAAATGTCGAAAAAAAAGCAGAAACAGGTTCAGCTACCCAGTATGAAATATTAAGTACCAAAGTCAGGATCTCTACTGTAGAAAGTCAAAAGACGGATATTGTTACCTCCCTCGGCGCGCAAAATTCTATATTAAATATGCTGCTTGGAGAACCTGCTACCAATATCCACAGAGTGCGCAAACTTGTAAATTCCGATTTGATAACTTTTGCCGAAGATTCTTTGATCTCATTTGCCCTAAGTAACAGGTACGAGCTGAAGTTGGCAGAGAAAAAAATGATGGTTTCGCAGGCTTACATGGATCTGGTTAAAAAACATGAGAATCCTGTATTGTCAGCCTTTGCAAGCGGTGGATGGAAGAATGGGTACATTCCTGTGCTAGATAAACCAAGGGCAAACTATGCCATCGGATTAAGTCTGCTAATCCCAATTTATGATGCGAACAGAACTAAACTAAATTCTCAATTGGCAGGATCAACCATCCGTACCAATAGCTATGAAGTTGATCTTACCAAACGAACCATTACAAACGAGGTGATGGAGAGCTTAAATGCCTTAAAAGCAGCCATTTCTAAATCTGAACTTTTTGGGATGCAACTTTCTCAGGCAAAAAGGGCGCTCGAACTGGCCGATTTGAAATTTAAATCCGGAACCTTAACTAACCTTGATTTGCTGGATTCGGAGAATGCCGTTGCAGAAAGTAGCCTGATGTATTTGAAAGCAACCATCGAACGGGTGGTGATCGGCTACAAACTTAAAGCAGCATTGGGAAAAAATTTGTATTAAATT
>JBBIUJ010000460.1:0-2910 GCA_037440345.1 Prolixibacter sp. | reverse complement strand
GAGGTATTCTGGAAGGCTGTAAAGCATCACATTGCCAAAGACGAAGCCGGCTACCCCAATTTTGTACAAGAGTGACTTATCCCCGTCAGTTTCCTGTTTTTCCCCGAGCGTCTGCTGCGAAATATCAGGGATATAATGGATAGCAACAAGTAGCTCTACCAATTGACGCAGGGTAATTTCGTCAGAATTAAAGGTGATGGTAACCTTCTTCGATATGAAATTGACAGTCGAGTTGAAGATGCCGGGATTGATTTTGTTCAGGTGCTCCAACAGCCAGATGCATGATATGCAGTGAATTACCGGAACGTAGAGTGTCACCTTGGCAATGTTCCCTTCCTGAAATTCAAACAGCCTTGACTTTACCTCTTCCTTATCAAGAAATGCATATTTACTGTCGTACGACAAATCTTCAAGTTTGATACCGGGAGTCTTTTCCAACGCGTAGTATTGTGTCAATTTGTTTTCATGCAAGATTCCATAGACAAGACTACACCCGTTGCAGCAAAAATGATTGTTATCTACTACAACAGGTACTTTCCCACAATCGGAACCACAGTGAACGCATTGATGATCGGTTGACATGGAAGGAGCTATTTTTCAGCGGGAGCATTAGACGTTAGTGTATCCTTCTGACAGCAAGAATGTTGGATCTCCTTTGTGTCACTAGGTCTGCCCATATTCATTTGAACTGCCGGGGTCAGTTTCTCTTTTGGCGGACTCAGATAGGGTATTCCCAAACTCAAGCCTCTGAGGATAAATATCATCCCGATCAATACGATGACAATAGGTATGATTTTGTTGATCTGGTTACGGAGACCCTGACTGATGACATTCCCCAGCAAGGAGATCAGAAGCAGCATGGGCAACGTGCCAAGTCCGAAAAGAGCCATGTATCCGATGGCCAAAAACAGATCGGCGCTTGCAATGGCCCCTGCAATGGCAAAATAGACCAACCCGCAGGGCAATAGTCCGTTGAATATTCCAATCAGAAAGAGCGCCCGGTTGTTTTTTTCGCGAAACAACCGCTGCATCCCTTTTCGGACGGGGTCAAAGAAGGAAAGCAAAGAGCCAAAAGTAAATTTCTTAAAAAGCGAAGGCAAGATGACAGAAAGAATCATTCCCACACCAATGGCAATGGAAATAATCTGTTGATATCCTAGCATTTTAAATCCTGCGCCTATCAGTCCGAAGAGCGCCCCCATTAGGCTGTAGGTGATGATCCGGCCCAGGCTCCAGAGCGTGCCGCCCCAGATTTTCTGAAGGATTGTATCTCCCCGCAGCGGCAAACTCAAGGCAATGGGTCCGCACATGCCAACACAATGAAGGCTGCCCATCAGGCCCAGGAGGAAGGCGGTTATCAATATGGTCATAGAGTCGTTACTTTATTTATTTTGAAGTGACTAAAGTGACTAAAGTGACTAAAGTACTTACGCATTGTGCATAATATTTTCGGTGTTCCTAACTTTATTAACTTTAGTCACTCTAGTTCACTCTAGTCACTTACTCAACATCAAGGATCTTCGTAATACTATAATTTTCGTTCTTCAAACTCCAAGAAAGGTACACCTGATACCTCCCGTGGATCAGCCTTTTACAATCAATCAGAAAGGGCGATTCTGCCGCCTTAAAATTTAACCTGAGATCCTTCGTTTTGTCGGACGACCGGAAGAAATAGATCTGCAAAGAATCGGCAGATTTCACCAATCCTTTTGCCAACTCAATCTGAACCTGATGGCCCGTTATGCTGATCCTGATGCTATCCTGGTAAGTACGCGACCTCTGGTCGATGAGGATCTGACCGGAATAGGTAGCGCCTTTCTGGTAATAATCATCCGATACAAGGTCGTTGTTTTGCCGCATTGCAAAAAAGACAAAACTAAATACCCAAATAAAAAAAATCAAAAAAAATATAATGAGACCGGTTCCCCAGTTTAACTTCACCTTCATGCGTATATATTTTGTTTTTTAAAGGCCGCATAGAATAGCATGATTGTCGAAATTATGTTCATCTTGGTTGGTGTTTAAGCAATCATGGCTATTTCATTTTTAATTTTTCAATTTCATGGTCCCAGGAAATTGGTGGTTACCGTCTCTTTGAGCTCATAACCGCTGAACAGCCCAATTTTACATTCGGTCTCTTTCCCGGTTAACATGCTCTTGTTCAATTTAATGATTAACGCCTCCTTGACCTTCCCATTTGGTGGCAACGAGATCTTTCCTTCGGCAATTGATACCTCCCCGTTTGGAAGATTGAGTAAGCGAAGCGTCAATTCGAGCGGTTCATTCCCTTTGTTCAGAAACATGACCTGATAAATATTGGAATATGTTTCACTGTCAAGCTGCTGATAGAGGGTTCCCTGTGCCCGCCATAAGGTCACATCGATGGTTGTTCTCTTCCCTACCGTGAATGCCAGGATCGACATCAATACAACCAACACAGCAGTGTAAGCCACTGATCTTGCATTTATTAATTGCCGTTTACCATTCTCCACTCCCTGAACCGAATCGTAGCGAATGAGGTTATAAGGCCTGTTGATTTTTTTCATCACCAAGTTGCATTCATCAATGCAGGCAGCGCAGTGGATGCATTCGAGCTGAGAGCCATTCCGGATGTCTATCCCGGTAGGGCAAACGGAGACACATTGCCTGCAGTTGATGCAATCGCCGCCTTCCGTTATTTTGGGGTTTCTCGGTTCACCTCGTTTGTAGTCATATATCACGGAGATGGAGTTGTTGTCAAGCAATACCCCCTGCATCCTCCCGTAAGGGCAAAACAGCGTGCAAACCTGCTCCCTGAAGTAGGCATAGATCCAATAGTAGAAGCCGGAAAGCGCAAGCATAATAGAGAATCCTACCAGATGCATTCCAACGGGCTCTGTAACGATTTCAAACAGCTGATGTGGCCCGATG
>JBBIUJ010000459.1:0-2921 GCA_037440345.1 Prolixibacter sp. | reverse complement strand
CATTATTTGGAAAAGGCTGTTAATAAAATAATTAAAAATTAAAAATTACAGATTAGAAGAAGATGAGCTTATCAGGCTCATCCAAATTCGCAATTCGTAATTTGTAATTTGTAATTTGTAATTTCTATTTATTCAGGTCGTCCAACACATTCATCACCTCCCTGACGTGGCCTTCGCTCTCTTTCATCATGGCGGCCTCTTTTTCGTTCAGTTGCAGTTCGAAGATCTTTTCGATCCCATTTTTACCCAGTACAACCGGAACACCCAGGTAGCAATTGTTGATACCATACTCGCCTTTCAGTTGAATGCAAACCGGGAAGATCCTGCGCTGATCTTTAACTATGGCCTCAACCATTTGAGCTGCAGCAGCGCCCGGGGCATACCATGCTGAAGTTCCCATCAGTTTTACCAACTCGCCACCACCTACCTTGGTGCGTTGAACAATGGCTTCGAGCCTCTCCTCAGAGACCAATTCCGTAACCGGGATACCGCCGACCGTGGTGTATCGTGTCAATGGAACCATGGTATCACCGTGACCACCCAGCAACATGGCCGTGATCTCCTTTTGTGAGATATTCAATTCATCAGAAAGGAAGGCACGGTAACGGGCAGTATCCAGGATACCTGCCATCCCCAAGACCCGCTCGCGCGGAAATCCGGAGCTCAGGTGCGCCTGGTAAGTCATCACATCAAGCGGATTGGATACAATGACCAAAATGGTATTGGGCGAATATTTTACAATGTTTTCGGTTACAGATTTGACGATTCCGGCATTCACCTGAATCAGGTCGTCCCTGCTCATTCCAGGTTTACGGGGAAGTCCTGAAGTGATTACCACCACATCCGAATTGGCGGTCTTCGAATAATCGCCGGTAACACCTATGGTTTTGGTATCGTAACTATTGATCGGGGCTTTTTGCCAGATATCCAAGGCTTTCCCTTCTGCAACACCCTCTTTGATGTCAAGAAGGATCACTTCGTTCACTATTTCGCGCGACGCCAGTACATCTGCACATGTGGCGCCCACGTTTCCTGCTCCTACAACTGTAACTTTCATTTTATGCTTTTTTTACTGAATTAAATGCGAATGCAAAAATATATCAGAATATCAATACTCTGTTTTCCTATTGCCAAGATTAATAATAATTTAATTGATTAATCTTTTTACGTCAGCTATAATTCTGTCAGCCAAAGAATTGGCTTGCTGAGCCGTACTGCTTTCAGAATATATCCGTATGATAGGTTCCGTGTTTGATTTGCGCAAATGGACCCATTCACGATCGAAATCAATGCGCACGCCATCCACATCTGTGATTTTTTGAGATTTGTATTGTTCTTTTATCTTGATCAAAATAGCTTCGAGGTTGACACTCCCATCCAGCTCTATTTTTTTCTTGGCCATAAAATAGGAGGGATACTGTGCCCTGAGTTCAGAACACTTCATGCCACTTTTGGCGAGATGGGTCAGGAAAAGGCCAATACCAACCAAAGCATCGCGACCATAATGGCTTTCGGGATAGATGATGCCGCCATTGCCTTCGCCGCCAATCACGGCTTTGGTCTCTTTCATTGCCTTTGTAACATTCACTTCCCCTACCGCCGAAGGAGTATATTTTACACCATGCTTTTCAGATACATCCAAAAGCGCCCGGGAGGAGGAGAGATTGGATACGGTATTTCCCGGAGTATGGGACAGGACATAATCGGCAACTGCCACCAATGTATACTCTTCATTGAACATCGTGGCATCTTCGCTGATGATGGCAAGCCTGTCAACATCAGGGTCTACAACAAAACATACATCCACATTGTTTTTCAGTACTTGCGAAGCTGTATCCACCAAATTTTCCGGGAGCGGCTCAGGCACGTGGGCAAAATTCCCGGTAGGGTCGCAGTTGATCTCAACAACCCTTGCGACACCCAGGGCCTTCAAAAGCTTCGGAACAATGGTGCCGCCCACCGAATTGACGGCATCAATGGCTACACAAAATTTTGCCTTGCGAATCGCATCTACATCTACCAACTTCAATTCCAGTACTTTTCGGATATGGTAATCAGAGTAATCGGAAAGGGTAATTGCGCCTAAATCCTCAACTTCGGAAAAGATAAATTCGTTGGCTTCAGCAAGGGCCAAAATTCTCTTGCCCTCAGCATCGTTCAGAAACTCCCCATTCTCATTCAGTAATTTAAGGGCATTCCACTGTTTGGGATTGTGGCTTGCGGTCAGGATAATACCGCCATGGGCCTTTTCGGCAACCACGGCCAGTTCTGTTGTTGGAGTAGTTGCCAGACCAATGTCTGTCACATCAATTCCCATTCCTGATAAGGTCGCTGTAACCAGGCTATTCACCATAGATCCCGAGATGCGCGCATCCCTCCCAACAACGACTTTGAGTTTATTGGCCGAAGCGTGCCGCTCTTTGGCCCAAACAGCATAGGCTGCTGTGAATTTGACAACATCAATCGGCGTTAATCCGTCACCAGGTAAACCACCTATCGTACCCCTGATTCCTGAAATAGATTTTATAAGGCTCATAATTCAATAAAAAATAAGTGTACAAAATTGTTAAATTATAGTTGTATTTCAAAGTATTGTCCGACATTGAATTGGATGACTGTTTTATATCCATTTTTTTTGCGAAATTTGCAGCGGAATTGTATAATTAGTTGAAAACCATGAAGCGAGAACGAGGACAGGAGCGCGATTCGAAGCGTACCGTCGAGAAACGTAGTCCGGGGAGCAGACCCCGTATTAAGAAAGATGAGGCGTCCGGAATGACCGGACGATCCAAAAAGGTGATCAGAACAGGATCTGCCTACCCCGAAGAGATTGTAAAAGCCAGAAAAAAAACAGTGATTCCTCCCCCCGTCGGTGCAGGAAAACGGATAGGAAAATCAAAACCCGAAAGATCGGAAGAGCA
>JBBIUJ010000458.1:0-2936 GCA_037440345.1 Prolixibacter sp. | reverse complement strand
TAATGTTCAATGGAAGCATGATTTCCTTTGCAATTCCGGCAGGAGCATTGATTTTAGCTAATTCGCCTTTGTTTAAAACCACACCATCGGCTTCTACCCTCCAGGCGAAGCTGAAATTATTCAGGTCGGTAAAGGCAAATTTGTTGTTGATGGAATATTTACCTTTAATTGGATCAACCTGCTTAAAGCCAATATTTTGATAGACTTTTTTTACCTCGTAAAGCGATGCCTTCGGATTGCGGTCAGGATTGACCACTCCATTGCAGCAAAAATTTCCATCGGAGACAACATCTTTGGGACCAAAATCGCCCCCGTAGGCCCAGAATGATTCTCCCTTTGCATTCTTTGTGAGAAGTCCCTGGTCTACCCAATCCCAGATACATCCACCCTGCAGCATCTCGTTTTGTTCAATTGCATCCCAGTAATCCTGAAAATTACCAACGCTGTTTCCCATGGCATGGGCATACTCACACATGATGAGCGGCCTGTCCTTGTGTGTTTGGGCATACTTTACAATTTGAGGGATCCTGCTGTACATCGGGCATACAATGTCAGTATGCGCTTTTTGTCCGGCCTGCTCATATTGAACCGGTCTGGTTGAATCAAAACCTTTGATAAAGGCATAGGTTTTTTCGAAATTGGTACCATCTCCGGCCTCATTTCCGAGTGACCAGATAATCACGGAAGGATGATTCTTGTCGCGTTCAACCATATTTCTGGTCCTGAAAAGATGCGCGTCAAACCAGGTAGAATCTTTGGCCAGGGAAGCCTTACCATAACCCATCCCGTGAGATTCGATGTTGGCTTCGTCGATGAGGAACATGCCATACTGATCGCACAGTTCGTACCAAAGCTCCGGTTCGGGGTAATGGCATGTCCTGACAGTATTGATGTTGAATTGCTTCATCAGGTAGAGATCTTTGATCATGGTAGCCCTGTCAAGTACATGCCCGTTCACCTCGTGGTGTTCGTGCATATTCACTCCCTTGACATAAATCTTACGCCCATTGACACAGAGGTTGCCATTTTTAATCTCCACTTTTCGGAATCCTACCTTACAGCCTTCTGTCTCAATAATGGCTCCTTTTTCATCTTTCAGGGTGATGATCAGTTGATAAAGGTTGGGCGTCTCATTGCTCCATGTCTGGACTTTGGGAATGGTGGCGCCAAATTTCAGGGTGTTGCTGTTGGGTTGACAGACCAGTTTGGAGCCTTGTTTGAAGAGTTCCTTGCCATCCTTAACCAATTTGGCTTCGACATTGATCGTTGGTTTGCCCTGAGCAAGGTTGCGGATATTGAGATCAAGATTGAAAAGTCCGTTCTCATATTTTTCATCCAGCGAAGCTGCACTTCTGAAGTCGAACAGATGGACCGGATTCTTTGCCAATAGATAAACATCCCTGGTGATACCGCTCATTCTAAAAAAATCCTGGTCTTCGAGGTAGAATCCATCGCTCCATCTGAAAATCTGAACTGCCAGAAGATTTTTCCCCCCCTGCAGGTATTTGGTAACATTGAACTCCGCCGGGGTTTTACTGTCCTCGCTGTAGCCAACCCTTTGGCCATTCACCCAAACATAATAGGCTGAGCCAGCAGCGCTGAAATGCAAGATGATCTCTTTCCCTTTCCAGGATGCCGGGGTCTCAAACTGCATACGATAAGAGCCAACAGGGTTGTGATCGCCCTGGATAAATGGGGGCGCTACGGGATATGGGTAGGTGATGTTCGTGTAAATTGGATAGTCGTAGCCTTTTAACTCCCAGTTGGAAGGGACATCGATCAAATCCCACTTCGCATCGTCGAAACCGGGTTTAAAAAAGCCTTCGGGTCTAAGGGAGGGATGATTCACCAGGCTGAATTTCCATTTGCCATTGAGGCTCTGGTAAAATGGGGATGTGGAGAGATCGTTGACTGCCACTTTTGCCTCCTTGTCGTAGGGTACAAAGGTAGCATGCGCAGGCTCGCGATTGATTTGGCTGATGTGCTGATTCTCCCAGGCATGGTTGTACTCATCTTCAGTTAGCTGTGAAGAGGTTTGACCAGTAGCGCACCAGGCAGCCAATAAAAGGATAAAAACAAAGAAAAAGATCTTTCTCATTTTTGATTCAGTTTAAAAGTAAAATGGTAGCTTCCGGCTGAAAGTGAAAGCTTCGATGATTTTTTGTCAGTAGATATTGTTTTGATAAACTGATTGGATTCAATAGGTTGGTTCCCCTCTTTTATTTTTTGGCCCGGCAGCAGAAGGGTAGCGCTGCTGTTGGCCGGAACCATGACAAAATAGTCAATTTTTTCATTCGATTTTACCCATTTCGACAAAATTAAGCCATAGGGTCCAATGTGTGACGCTTCAAAATGGGTCAAGCCTTTCACAAAATGGGGTTCGAGCAGGATATTTTTAAATCCGGGCAAAAGTGGATCAGGCCTGATACCTCCCAGGGCTTTATAAAACCAGGCACTTATCTCTCCAAACATGATGTGATTCAACGAGATATCCGATTTTGCATCGATTGGCCAGTTCTCATACAAAGTGCTAGCTCCGTTTACCATCCACCAACCCCAGGAAGGGAAAGTCTCCTGCGCAGCGACTTTGTAAGCAATTTCTGCATACCCATTTTCGCTCAGGGCGTTCAGAAGCGCTTTTGTACCTAGCAGTCCAACATCCAGATGAAAAAGATCGGCCTCCACTCGTTTGGCCAGATTGGCTGCAACCTGAGATTTCAACTCTTCCGGTACCACTCCCCAGAAAAGTGGCGCAGCAAGTTCAGTCTGTAATCCAGTGGCATAGATTCCGGTCATATCGTTCAGAAATTTTTTATTGATAGCCAATTTGATTTTTTCAGCCAATGCCGAATACTTTTCGAAATCATCCTGTTTGCCAAGCATTTGAGCTGTTTTGGCCAATATATTGGCGTCAGTATAATAGTAACAGGAGGAGG
>JBBIUJ010000457.1:0-2945 GCA_037440345.1 Prolixibacter sp. | reverse complement strand
ACGAGCGGTCAGATCATTCAGGATTTCATATTGGGCAATTATGAGTTCATGCCTGACGGTGTTATCCATATACATGCCGTTTTCTAAATCTGTATGGGATTCCCAGTCCCTGTTAAAGTCCAATTGGTTGTACAAATAAATTAATCCCTGAAATTTATCCCCCCTTCCAAACAATTCTTCCAAACCGTTGCACATTGCATAAACCTTGTCAAATCCACCTTGCAAATCAGACATTGTCCACATCAACCTCATTTCCGGATAACTGATACAGGATTTAATTAATGCATCGGTTGAAAGGCAATGTAGGGTTTGTTCAGGTATCTTGAACATTTCTGTCCGTACCTCAGAAGATTTACCCCTCGCCGCTTCAACTGGATAAACGTAAACCTGATCGATCACTTCTTCACAATCTTTTTTCTTGCACCCAATTACAAAGAAGAAGAAACACAATAACAACGAAATTTTTCTATAACTCATCTAAAAGGATTTTGTCATTTTCTATTACAATATCATCCAAAAAACCAATATCATTAAAAGTAAGATTGTTGATGAACGCATTGATTTTTTGTTCACCATGTTTCATTTGTTATATTTTGTTTTTTAACGGCCAAATGGAATACCCACATAATTATTTTCGGTTTGTGTGAATAGTCTCTCATGGGTATTTCATCTTTGTGTTTATTAGCTTTTTGTCTTGTTGTTTGGCTATTATTAAGGCAGTTGTTTGCAAGCCAATTCCTCCATAGTATTTTTGCCGGTCTTTTTTCACTTTGTATTTCTGGCTGCATATCGACATCAATTCCTTTGAATCGCCGGGATTCAATCTGTTAAGAATTTCGGTTTGGGCCATCAAAATTTCGATATAAGTAATCTTCGTTATAAATCTACCAATTTTCAGATCAGTCGAATTTAAATCAAAACCATCAGGTTTATATCCCGCGTAAACCTTCATGAGCTCTTTTCCTGCATCTGGCCTGGTTTCTAATTCAACAAACCCATTAAAAAACTCAAGTCGTTTGCTTATCAAATTTTGTCCCAATCAGTTGAGGTAGATCTGTATTTTACCTATTAGCGGCCTGTCCCATACCTGAGTGGGTTGCATTGACAGTTGACCCTAAAAACACCAACACGGATACAAAACCAATTTTATATTGTTTCAATTTTATATTTTCCGGATTTGAAATGTTCGTATATAAAAAGTAGGTTATAAAATTCCAGGTAAGATAAATGTTCATCCCGGCACGAAAATCATACATGCTGTACACCTTAATACCCAAAAAGGCTGAAAGGCTACCCTCCTTTTTCGAAAAAATGAAGCACCGAGTGAAAAATTCCTTCCAGGTGCGGATCGGCGAAGCAGTAGCAGACTATATCTGAATCGCAACGGATGACAGACAGGTTCACTGAAATAGAAGAAACAGCAACACCGCAACGGCTAAATCAAGTGTAGTGAGGTATTAATTTTATCCATAAATATCCACATCGTGCGCCCTGATCGGCAACATGCTCAAATCCCAATTATTCCTGGCGATCTCAATTTTGAGACAGCTCGTCCTGTAAACGGTAGTCCTGAGCAACTGACTGCTATGGGTTGTTAACCAGGCTTGACGGGTATCCACGTATTGTGAGATCCATATCTTTTCATTTCCACCATTTTTCGGTGTTCTTTCGGGAAATCGCTTCCTGAGAAACATCATGATACTGCCGCTGTGGATGTAAGAATCGTAAATTACCAGGGCAGACAATGGCAAGGAAAATCCATTGTCATCCATCCATTCGATGGCCGGTTGAAAATAGCGCAAATCAAAGAACTGATCCTGAACCTGTCGCATAACCGGATCATTTTTTCCGGCATCCCTAAGCAACTGTTTAAAGAGAGAATCATTCACCAATGGTATGACACCAATTTTTGACAGGTATGGGGCGACTGCCGTGGCGTAGAGGCCATTGCTGTCCACATACATTTCGAGCAGTTCCTCCAGGTTACCATATTCTGTCGTCTGAGACCTGCCGTAGGAGATCTGTTTGACCTTGTGCGGACCATCATCCATGATGCTGATGAGGCCATATTTACCGGCTGCACTACTTGATTCAAATGCGTTGATCACCTGTTCGCAAATGTGTTTCTGTTGAGGGGTAAGCGTCATGGTAAATGAATTAAAGATTACAAATTAAGAATCAATGTCGTTTAGTTAATGAACTCCGCAGGAGTTCATTAACGTAGGTTACCTAAATCTGATCGACATTAATGGTTTGTTAATCATATCCAACTCCTGCGGAGTTCATTAGCTAAACGGCATTGAATTTAGAATTAAAACCAATATTAAGTAACTAATGGAACATCATTTATTTGTAATTTGTAATTTCTTAAATGTCCGGTCTCGGGTTGGGAATGGTCTCCTTGATCGTCGGTCCAAAGCCTTGCGGGTTTGCCCCTTTTTTACTGATCCTGACTTGCTGCCATTCCACCGACAAAGTCGCGGCGAGCTCTTCGAGAACAGGATCGGCCTTGCTTCCCAACTTTGCCTTTTCTGCAGCGGTCAATGGCACTTTTTTGTAATTAGCAGTAACGAAATACCTGATGATCTTCTTGTCATTCAGGACAAGTTTCTTCACATCCGATTCGGCCCTGTTTTTGTGCAACCCATTGGCCGATGAAGTTAACGGGGTGAGGTTGGTCGCCATGTCGCCCCTGCCTCCAAGATTGGCATTCAACAGGTGGCCCCTGATATACCTGCGAGGGAAGGCAGCATCGATTTTGCTCCATACCTGCGGAGGGGTGGTTGATTGGGTACCCGGAGCGTTCTTGTAAGTTAGCAGACTTATTTTCATAGAGGTACCGCCTATCTCTTCGCCTGCAGAACTCAACTGTATTGCCCCAAATTCGGGCTGGGCAAGATCTACATCTTTGGTGGCCAAACCATCTAAAACCCCTGCTGCAATCA
>JBBIUJ010000456.1:0-2965 GCA_037440345.1 Prolixibacter sp. | reverse complement strand
TGTTGTCGATCCATCCGATTTTCCGCCCGGATCATTTATCTGGCAGGAGGAATTGACATAAAACAGGAAAGGATGCCAAGTGGCATCCTTTCCTGTTTTATGTCAATTAAGATCTGCTGATCAATAGAATTTGGCACGTTTGTCGATAATACCAGCATTTTCGCGTAAAGCCTCAAATGCCTGAACGGACACCCTGTATCCAAGAGCCATTTTATTCTGGTATTTCTCGGATGCGATGTCGGAGCTGGCGCCTTTGTTAACAGCAACGGCTTTTACGACATAAACGCCATTGGTCCCTGAAATTGGTTTGGAAACGCCTCCGGGTTCAAGAACGGATGCAACACCAGCGACAGCGGGTTCGAGTCCTAGTCCGGGGATGGAATAAGAATTAAAGTCGATATCCTGCGCTTGTCCAACGGTCGAGCCAATTGAAGAGGCAAGGGAAGCAAGATCGGTTTTGCCGGTCATCTTCGCTTTCAGTTGTTCTGCTTTTTTATCTTTTCTGATGGCCATTTCAATGGTAGGTTTGTTGACACTCAGACTGGAATATCCTTTCTCCTGAATGCCAGTCAGCTGAGCGACCACAAACTGCCTACCCAATTCAAAGATTGGTGTTCCTTCCGAACTGAGAACGGGTTTTCCAACCTCTGCTTTGAAGGCTGCACGAATCAATAATCTGGAATTTTCCAGTCCGGCCACCTCTTTGTCAGCTTCGAAAATGGATGCCATGCGTTTGTTCAAGCCCTGCGTTGTGACCGTTGCACGGAAAGCCTTCAGGTCGCGGTTTTCAGAGGCAAATTTTGAAGCCTGTGAATAGGTTTGCTGATAGGTTTGGCTGCTTGGTTCGATGTTGCGAACGATGGTAGCCAACTGCACATTCATTGTGGTATTTCCGCGTTTGAGAACCTGAATCAGATGAATGCCGAATTGTGAAGGAATGACCTGATAATCATTTACTTTTCCGAAGAATGCAGCGTCGTCGAATGGTTTAACCATCATCCCTCTTTTGAACCAACCCAGTTCGCCTCCTTTTACGGCTGAACCTTCGTCGCCCGAATATTTGCGTGCCAGCGCCGCGAAATCGCCACCAAGTGTGAGTACGCGTTTCAGACTGTCGGCAGTGCTTTTGGCTTTCGCGGCTTCCGCTTGCGAGGTAACACGGATGAGGATATGACGGGCATTGACAGAATCAGGCAGTTCTTCGAATTTTTGAATCTTGCACAATTTCCAGCTTTGTCCCTCTTTGTATGGGCCGTAGATATCTCCTGCCTTACCTGTAAACGCAAATTCAGAGATATTGGAAGGAAGATCAGATTTTTTATAGAATGAAGGGTCAAACTGTTTGTCTGAATTGACGTTCACATAGGCTGCCGGATCTTCGACGGCGGCAAATTCAGGCTTGATATCATTGATCCATTTGATCACCTTGTCTTCGTCGCCCTTGGAGGCAATAACAGGAAAAAGAACGTATTCTATTTCGCGGCTGGCTTCCTGCTTGTATTTTTCCTTGTGGGCTGCATAATATGCTTCCAATTCGGCTGACGATACACTGATTGAGCTGTCAGATACCGAGCTGTACGGCTTTCCGACATATTCGATGTTCACCTTTTTGCTTTTGCCATCCACGTTAAATTTGGCCTCATCGTTTGTTGTATAGATACCTTTGGTGAGCAAATTGTTGTACTTGGTGAAGCTACGCTCCTCCTGGATTTGGTTTTCAACAAAAAGCCAATAATTGTGTTCCGGTCCAGAGGTGTTGGACTGCTGGTATTTCAAAAATTGGATGAGCGCGGCACGGTTAACAGTGCCCGTTTTTTGATCACGGAAAAGGCTTTGAATGATTGTATGAGGATTCTCGCCCTGCACAAGTTCGAAAAGTTCGTTGGATGTAACGGCGATGCCGAGATTTTCATAGATATCTTTCATGGTAATGTTCCGTACCAGCGACATCCAGGTCTGTTCCCTGATCTGTTCCATCGTTTTTTGATCCAGTGAGGTGGATCCTGAGTTCATCTTGTAAATATCTGAGAGGTCGTCAACTTTCTTCTGAAATTCCTTGTAATCGACACTTTTACCGGCAATCTTCGCAATCTCCTGTTGGCTGCCACGCATGATCGAACTGCCTGATTTTACAGCATCTCCAAGAACAAATGCGGCCAGTGCCAATCCAATAAAAATGGTGATTCCTATCCCTGCACGGTTTCTGATTTTCTCTAATGTAGCCATCCGTTTTCTGGTTATTTATTTACTTAACTGATAAATCTTTTATCCTGTTTTTTGAGCGTACGAATATAGCAATTTTAGGATTTTAAAACTGAACAAAACGCTCAATTTTACAAATTACTGATTTTTTTCATCTCGACGAGTTCAATTCTGGTTTTGGTACTTCTCAAAATCTTGAATTCGTAACTCTCAATGATCAGGACTGTGTTGATTTTCGGAAAGCTTGAGTGATGAAACAAAATGTATCCGGCAAGCGTTTCGTACTGTTCATCTTCATCAATCTTCAATCCGTAATTTTCATTTAGGTAGGAGATTGGAGTTCGTCCGGAGAAGACGAAATGATTTTCGTTCAGTTTCTTTTCTACAAAATCGGGAGTGTCGTGCTCATCTTCGATTTCTCCAAAAATTTCTTCCAGAATATCTTCAGTGGTAACCATCCCGGCTGTTCCACCAAATTCATCCACAACAATGGCAGTACTCCTGTGTTCGCGAAGCAAAATGCTCAAGAGTTTATTGGCTTCCATGGTTTCCGGGACGAAAGATATTTTGCGAAGGCAACCCTGAATGTCAGTAGGGTTGTGAAAGAGATCAGACGAGTGAACATAACCTACAATGTTGTCGGAGGTTCCTTCGAAAATCATGATTTTAGAAAAACCGGTCTCAACGAATTTTTGTTTGAGTGTCCCCATATCTTCATTTAATTCGAGCATCACCATTTCCGTACGGGGAATCATGCACTCCC
>JBBIUJ010000455.1:0-2986 GCA_037440345.1 Prolixibacter sp. | reverse complement strand
CAGATATTGGTCGATGCGATCAACGGATCGGCTGCAGAGCTCTCTACTGCTTACCTTCAGACGGTTATTGGAAGTTACAACATGAGGGTCAGGGCTGAGATGATGGGCATTCCAAAATTTACGCCACCACAACAGGTTTCAGTGATCCCATCCTATTGGTACAATCCCGAGCTGAATTTCAAATATTACATGGCGCCCGGCGTATTGGTGATCCTGGTAACCATCATCGGATTGTTTCTTTCGTCGCTCAACCTGGTGAGAGAAAAGGAGATGGGCACGATTGAACAGCTCAATGTCACGCCTATCAAGAAATACCATTTTATCTTTGGGAAAATGATGCCTTTCCTGATCATTGCACTGCTCGACCTGACTTTCGGTTTGCTGGTGGCGAAACTGGTCTTTGGATTGCCCTTTAGGGGGAACATCCTCACCCTGTACATCTTCACATCGCTTTATCTCTTCCTGGTCATGAGCCTGGGACTTTTTGTCTCGGCCATCTCAGATACTCAACAGCAGGTTTTGTTCGTGAGCTTCTTCTTCATGATAATCTTTATCATCATGAGTGGCCTGTTCACACCGGTCGAAAGTATGCCGGTTTGGGCACAAAACCTCGACAAGATCAATCCGGTTTATTACCTGATCAGGATCATCCGGAATGTCGTGCTGAAGGGCTCAGGATTATTTGACATGACCAGGGAGTTGGTTTCCCTCTCGCTCTATGGTTTAACCATGTTTTCACTGGCTGTCTGGCGCTACCGGAAAACTGTTTAATCATGAGCTTTTAAGATGGAGGCAGTATTGATTTTTTCTATATTTACGGCCTCGGATTCTATCAACTATTAACAGTATTATGGCATTGAAAAAATATATTTATCTGCTGACAATCAGCCTGTTTTGTGTTGTGCATTACCCACTCAGCGGCTCTGATTTCTCAGCATCCGGTAACCGTAAATCCAGAAATCCTGGTGCAATAAAGGATTCACTTTCGTGGAGCCTATCTTTAATGAAAAAGGTTTTCAGCGGATCGGGAGAGTGGTACATGTCCAACCCATCTTTTCAAAAAAGCATCAAAGGAGTGGTAAATTATGCCGAAAATGATCCCATTGACACGGCGATTATGAAGATGAACCAGTTCTTGAAATCTGATTCCATTCCACTTATATTCAATCGAAATGCCGAAAATATTCCCGACAAACGGGTTGTTCCAGGGTACCTTTTTTCAGAGGAGTTCGAAAGGTTGGTAGAGGGAAGACGTAAGACGGTGGCCGATAGTCTGAGAAGGAGTCTGATTGTTGTCCCTGAAAGTTATTTATTGGAGGGTTTGTCAAGGATTCCGGTTATTCCGGATGAAAATCCAACCCAAATGATGTTGGGAATGGAAAAGAGATTGCCCGGAAGATTTATCAGCAAATTCAACCAAAGTTGGGAGAAGGTGAAGTTACCGGCAAATGCAACTGCTGCAGAGATCGATACAATTAGAATGAAACTTTTCACCTCGATCCGACAATCTTACAATGATTCGATCCTGTTTAGCCAAAGGGATTCTCTGATGCAAAGCTACCGCGAAAATGTCATCAGTCAGAATTCGCGTGATGCAGCCTCCCGACGGAAGGATTATCTTCTGAACAAAAACAGGGAGTTGCTGAACGCTTTCAATGAAGCAGAAGTTTCGAAAGTGAATGATAGTGTCCGAATTGCCCTGCGTTTTCTGACCGAGCGTGCAGCCGGCGACTCATCCCTGGTGACAATTACCAACTTGAGCGGCTTGCAGACAAAAATGTGGACCGCCAATCAGCCCAGGAAACCTATACGGTTCTTTCTGAAAAATGAGCAAAACGATTCAGTGGGTGTGGTGTTATCCAACAATGGGAAAGGTGGATTACGAATGGTGATCGACGATGGCGTAAAGTTCATGCGTTTTACTGAGACGCAAAAAAAGGAGATCACCTTCAAAACTAAAAAACCGGATTCAAAATTAAAGCAGATAAACTTAAAACAGGTTGATCCGCTTCCATGGAGACTTTTGGGGACAGGGACCGTTGGTTTTACCCAGACTTCGCTATCCAACTGGGCCAAGGGTGGAGAAAGCTCCCTTTCGGTACTCCTGATCGGGAAATACACTGCAAATTACAGCAGGAAGAAGGTAAAGTGGGAGAACATGGCAGAATTCAGGCTCGGAATCTTTAAATCGCAAACGCGCGGATTGGAGAAAAATGACGACAAGCTTGAGTTCCAGTCAAGGGTTGGCTACGAGGCTTCCAAAAATTGGTATTATTCGGGTGAAGCCAACTTCCGGACCCAGATTGCCAAAGGATACAAATATCCGGACAAGGAGAATCCTATTTCAATGTTTATGGCACCGGCATACCTAACCACATCGTTGGGTATGGATTACAAACCGAACAAGAATTTCTCACTGTTTCTTTCTCCTTTCACTTCAAAAATAACCTTTGTAAATGATACCGCATTGATTGATCCAACGCATTACGGATTGGATCCGGGCAAGAGACGTTTGTGGGAACCCGGCGCCATCGTGAAGATGAACTGGCACTGTGCCATCACCGATGACATCATTTACGATACGCGGGCCGAAATTTTCAACAACTACAGATACCCTTTCCAAAAATTCAATGTCGACTGGGAACAGACCCTCGTATTGCAGGTTTCACGTCGCATCAGTACCAGGATCAACACCCAGCTGGTCTATGATTACAATGTCAAATTCCCTATCAAAGACGCAAATGGCGTAGAGGTCGCCCAAAAGGCCAAGTGGCAGTTCAAAGAGCTGTTTACAGTGGGATTTAATTACAAGTTCTGAGGAAGGACGGGGACGACGGGGATGACTAGGACGACTGGGATGACGGAAGAAGACCAGGGGACTTGTGGACTAGGGGACTTGGAGAAGATTTGACGGGAGGTTGCTCCCTGAGCCTGTCGAAGGGGTGATAATCATGCAAAATACCCGGTCCCTGAGCTTGTCGAAGGG
>JBBIUJ010000454.1:0-3037 GCA_037440345.1 Prolixibacter sp. | reverse complement strand
TTTTAAGCGTAGTAGTAATTTTGGGGTTTTACCCTGAAGGGGTTAAATGTTAATAGCCCCGGGTGGAGCGAAGCGTAACCCGGGGTTGTGAAAGAGTGGGAGATTACCGTCCGCGGTAGTTTTTATAAAAATGGCACTTCCCCTTTTCGGACGGTAGGGGCAGATGATGAAAGTAGCGTAATTAAAAATCAAAGGTCCAATATGAACAAGATCGCATTAATTACCGGCGGAACTCGGGGCATCGGACTCGGCATCGCCACCGAATTAGCAAAAGCCGGATTTAACCTGGCTTTGAGTGGAAAGCGTGAGGAATCATCCGTTGCACCCGTGCTGGAAGAATTGGCTGAGTTTGGATGTGAGGTTGCCTATTTCCGAAGCGACGTATCAGAAACCGCCGACCGCCAGCAACTCGTCGATTCTGTCAGGAAACGGTTTGGCAAGGTGAATGTCCTGGTAAACAATGCCGGCATAGCGCCTTCCGAACGAAGGGATATCCTGGATGCAACCGAGACGAGCTTTGAACAGGTTCTCCATGTCAATCTTCAGGGGCCCTATTTCCTGACCCAATTAGTTGCCAACCAGATGATAGAGATGAAGAAGCAGGTGCCGGACGAATTTTTCTGCATCATCAATGTTTCTTCGGTGTCGGCCACCTTTGCGTCGACCAACCGCGGCGAATACTGCATTTCAAAAGCTGGAATTGCCATGGCCACCAAATTATGGGCCACCCGGCTGGGCGAGTTTGATATCCCGGTTTACGAAATACAACCCGGCGTGATCAGAACCGACATGACCTCCGGCGTGCAGAAAAAATACGATGCGCTGTTTCAAAACGGAATGGCCATCCAGTCGAGATGGGGGTTTCCCAAAGATGTGGGCAAAGTTGCTGTCGCCATGGCAACAGGAAGCATGCCCTATTCCACAGGACAGGTTGTAATGGTGGATGGGGGAATGTCTGTTCCCAGAATATAAATAAAATCAAATAGTTAACCAAATACCCTTAGTGGCTCCTTTGTGTTTTCCTTTGAGACCTTCGCGGTGAAATTTTACCACAAAGGTCCCAAAGTACCGCAAAAAGGACTCAAAAACACAAGATTCTAATAATTGACTAAAAATATAGTTAAATATCTTTAATACTATTGTGTGACTATAAATATAGTTGTATATTTGTATTGAAGGATTGACAACAAAAAACAACAACCATGCAATTAACAAGATCAGAAGAACAGGTGATGCAAATTTTGTGGGGATTGGGCGAAGGGCTAGTCAAAGATATTTTGGACAAGTTTGACGATCCAAAACCCGCGCGCAACACCGTATCGACAGTGGTAAGGATTCTGGAAAAAAAGGGATTTGTCGGACACAAGGATTATGGTAAAGTGTTTGTCTATTATCCACTGGTGCAAAAGAAAGAGTACTCCGGCAAGCAACTGATTGGATTGATGAACAACTATTTCAACAACTCATTCCCTGCCATGGCCTCCTTCTTCGCCAAGGAGAACGACCTGTCGATTCGCGATCTTGAATTATTGCTCGAAGAGACTAAAAAGGAGTTGGTAAAACGCAACAAAACCGAATAAGATGGAAGCACTTGGACTGGTTCTGTTAAAATCAGCCGCATGGCTGACCGGTTTCGCGCTGGTTTATTTGCTAGTATTGCGCAACGAACGCTATTTCAGGCTCAACAGGCTTTACCTGCTGGCAGGAATAGTTGCATCACTCCTCTTCCCTTTTTATACTTTTCATTACACAGTAGTCATTCCTTACATTCAAACTGGTTCAGCTACGGTTGATGAGTTAATCCCGACTGGGGTTGTTTCGGAAGAAACTACCATTCCGGTTTACTTTTGGATCTACCTGGCAGGCTTCACAGTGGTTTTTTTTAGGCTACTCTTTCTGACGTGGAAGATCATCCGAAAATTAAGGGAATCCGGTTACGAACAAACCGGATCTGTGAAACTGGTACGTACTTCCGAATATGCCTCTTCGTTTTCATTTTTCTCTTACGTCTTTGTCAATCCTTCAACTGCGACAAGTGAGATGGAAGTGATTATGAACCACGAAAGCGAGCATATTCAACAACGCCACTGGTTGGATTTGCTGCTGGTCGAATTTGTCTGTATTGTGCAATGGTTCAATCCTTTTGCCTGGATTTATGTCCATCTGGTCCGCCAGAACCATGAATACCTTGCCGATGAAAGCGCCTTGCAACGTACGGCCCATCCGGCCATTTACCAGGCAACACTTCTGAACCAGCTGTTGGGAGTCCCGGTCTTCAGCCTCACCAACTCTTTCAGCTATTCACTAAACAAAAAAAGATTTAACATGATGAAAAAGAAAATAGAATCCCCTTTCAGAAAACTGAAAATATTGGTGGTTTTGCCACTGGTCGCGATGCTTTTTTATGCTTTTGCGCTGCCGGAATATCAATACGGGATTGTAGAAAATAGTGTGGCTCCTCAGGGAAAAACAGTGGATGTCAAAGGTCAGGTGTTGAAGGCTGATGGCAGTTCCTTACCAGGAGCCTCCGTGATCCTGAGAGGCACAACCCTTGGAACGATCACAGATCAAGAGGGTAATTTCTTACTGAAAGGAATTCCTGCTGACGGTGAACTATTCTTTTCCTTTGTCGGGTTCAAGACAAAAGTTCAAAAAGTGACAGGTGAACCGATGAAAATCGTCATGGAGGTCGGGAAGGTCGGAATTGAAGCGGTGAATGTAGTCGGATATGGTACTCCGCCGCCACCCCGGAATAGTAGCGATGCAAACAGTTTTTCAAAAGATGGAAAAACGATGGAAGTAAAAGGGCAGGTGTTAAAAGCAGACGGCACTGCACCTTTGCCCGGAACCTCAGTCATTTTGAGAGGTTCCACAATTGGGACAATGTCCGACCTAAATGGAAATTTTATGTTGAAAGGGATACCTGCTGAGGGTGAACTGGTTTTCTCCTTTGTAGGATTCCGGACTGTAGTCCAGACGGTAAGCAGTCAACCCATGAAAATTGTCATGGAGGTCAGTAATTCCGACCTTACTGACT
>JBBIUJ010000453.1:0-3047 GCA_037440345.1 Prolixibacter sp. | reverse complement strand
GGGGCAAACGAAACGAATGTTCCTACGTTGTGACCGTCGCGGAAAAAATTGCACAGTTGCACGGCACATCGATTGAAAATATTGCGGACATTACCTCTAGGAACGCGAAAGAGTTGTTCGGATTCTGAGGAAAGTTATAAGTGATGAGTCATGAGTCATGAGTTATGAGTTATGACGCATCATGAGAATTTTGAGGAGGTTTAGGTTTTGATTTTGAAGTAATAATCGCACTTCTGATCATTTTAAGTAGTTCCTCGCATCGGTATGATAGCTAACAAATTCACTCTCGGCCAAATAATTAGTTTGAACAAGTAACTCAAGCCAATAGAAAGATTCATCGCATTCTTTTTGTGCAATGCCAAGTTTGTGTTCGAAATCAGCTTTACTTTCCGCATTTTGGGCCTCACGAACCAGAGCCCCAACAGATGTTCCACTCCTTAACAATTGTTTGCTTAATACAAACTCCTTTTTGCTTTGCTGAAGTACCGGATATAATCGAATCATTCTAATCGCAAAAGAAAAACTCTTTTCTTTAATTATAGATTCGCTCATGATTTGATGAATTAGGTTTAATATTACATACAATTTACACAAAATAAATTTATTTCACAAATCCCATAACTCATAACTCATAACTCATAACTTTGTGAGAAGCTTACTAACCAGATACAATTTCGTATGTCAACCAACGACAAAGCAGCAATTCTGATCATCTACACCGGCGGGACCATTGGGATGCGGGAAGATCCAGTTACCAAGACGCTGGCCCCAATGAAGTTCGGGATGTTGCTTGAAGAGATTCCAGAGCTGAATAAATTGGGCTATTCGATCTCCTCCATCACCTTCAATCCACCCATCGACTCCTCCAACATGACCCCTGCTATCTGGGCTCAACTGGCCAAAACCATTCAGAAAAATTATACCAAATACGATGGCTTTGTTATTCTGCATGGTACTGACACCATGTCTTATACAGCTTCTGCCCTAAGTTATATGTTTGAAAATCTGGACAAGGCTGTTGTCATGACCGGTTCTCAATTGCCGATTGGCGTTTTACGGACGGATGGCAAAGAGAATATTATTACGGCTGTGCAAATTGCCGCAGCGAAAAGGGATGGGAGATCCATCGTCCCAGAAGTTTGCATCTATTTTGATTCCCAGCTCTTTCGTGGTAACCGGACTACCAAAAAAGACTCGGCCCAATTCAGCGCTTTCGCCTCCCACAACTATCCGGCATTGGCTAAAGCAGGTGTTGATATTGTCTACAATTTTGAGCGGATCAATTACCCTAAAAACAAAGGAGTACTGAAAATCAATACGGCAACCGATGATAGGGTGATCATCCTTAAGATATTCCCGGGTCTGAACCGCCACTATTTTGAATCAATTCTTCAGTTGCCTGATCTGAGAGGTGTTGTACTGGAATCTTATGGATCAGGGAATATGCCAACTTCGCCCTGGCTGATTGCTGCCATAAAAAAAGCAACAAAAAGGGGACTGATCCTGATAAATGTCTCCCAGTGTCCCGGTGGAAAAGTGCTGATGGGCCACTACGAAACCAGTATTGAACTCCAAAAAGCTGGAGTCATCAGTGGGGGTGACAGTACCGTCGAGGCGGCCATCACAAAATTGATGTTCCTGCTCGGACAAAGCCTCCTGCCAAATGAGACCAAGTATTATTTGAGTAAAAACCTCAAAGGGGAAATCGAGGGCTAAAAATCTTTAAAGATCCACGCAGTTGCTAGAACATTTAGCTATTAAGAAAAATATTACACAGAGGAACACCAAGAGTAGCACAGAGAACCACAGAGGTTAAAAATATTTTCTTAAACTCTGTGTTTCTCTGTGGTCCCTCTGTGAAACTCTGTGTAATATATTAAAGGGTTGACTATTCTGCTTTTACCAGTTGCAGATATAACTCATCAAGTTGAGCCTGTGCGATGGGTGACGGTGAGTCGTTCATCACATCCCTGCCCGAATTATTTTTTGGGAAGGCAATCACATCCCTGATTGAATCGAGTCCTGCGAACATGGATACCAACCGATCGAATCCAAATGCGATTCCGGCATGTGGCGGAGCGCCAAATTTAAAAGCGTTCATCAAAAAGCCAAACTGATCTTCGGCAGCTTCCCTGGTAAAGCCCAATATTTTGAACATTTTGGCCTGGAGTGCACTGTCAAAAATACGAACTGATCCTCCACCAATTTCTACACCATTGATTACCAAATCATAAGCATTGGCCCTTACCTTACCAGGATCGCTGTCCAGCAAAGCTATGTCTTCCAGTTTTGGAGAGGTGAAGGGATGGTGCATGGCAAAGAAGCGCTGCGTCTCTTCGTTCCATTCGAGCAAAGGGAAATCAACAACCCAGAGTGGCTTGAAGTTTTCTTTGTCCATCAATCCGCACAGACGACCCATTTCAAGACGCAATGCTGAGATTACCGGAAGCGTTTTCTCTTTGGTTCCATAGGTCAGGAGCAACAAGTCTCCCGGCTTTGCTTCGAGGCGAACTGCCCATTTCTGCAAATCTTCGGGTGAATAAAACTTATCTACCGAAGATTTTACGGTTCCATCGCTGTTGACTTTGGCATAGATTAATCCAGTGCCACCAATCTGGGACTTCTTAATATATTCTGTAAGGACATCCAATTGTTTACGGGTATATTCGCCGCAACCCGTTGCACAGATTCCACCAATGTATTCGGCCTCATCAAAGAGTTTGAACTCTTTTCCCTTCACCAAATCGGTCATTTCGTGGATCATCATCCCAAAACGAAGATCAGGCTTGTCGTTACCATATTTTTCGAAGGCTTCGGCAAAGGTCATCCTCGGAAAATCGATGATATCTATCCCTTTGAGTTCTTTGAATATATGCTTGGTCAATCCTTCAAACATGTTCAGCACATCTTCCTGGTGCACATAGGACATTTCACAGTCGATTTGCGAGAACTCGGGCTGTCTGTCGGCTCTGAGATCTTCATCGCGGAAGCATTTAACGATCTGGAAATACCTGTCAAATCCGGCAACCATGAGAAGCTGCTTAAGG
>JBBIUJ010000452.1:0-3055 GCA_037440345.1 Prolixibacter sp. | reverse complement strand
CACCTGGGTCTCTTTCCATCATGGCGGCGGAGTAGGAATGGGCTATTCGCAGCATGCCGGAATGGTTGTACTGGCGGATGGGACCGACCGGGCAGCCGGGTGTATTAAACGCGTCCTGTACAACGATCCGGCCATGGGTGTTTTCAGGCACCACGATGCTGGATACAAGGAAGCAACAGAGACGCTGAAGAAGTTTGGGATGGAGTTGAGAGAAAGTTATGAGTTATAAGATATAAGATATGAGTTGGTTGGCATTTAATTAACGGCATTGTGGGTTATTACTTTGAGTAACTTTGTGCGTACTTCGTGACCTTTGTGGTTAAGATTTGGTTACCACGAAGGTGACATGTTTTCCAGAGGTGGCACGAATGCTTTTACTCGTTTTCGTATAAAACAAATGAACAAACAAGCGCATCCAATTTTTGTAACAGGGCCATTTACGCAGTTGCTGTCGATGGACCACTTACCGATGAAAGGCAGACTAAAAGATGCCAAAATGGAGGTGTTAGAGGAAGCAGGTATTGTTCACCAAAATGGGATGATCATTGAAATTGGTCGGTTCAAAGAATTATGTGCCAAATACAGTTCAGCTGATCCTGAAGTTCAATGTATTGAAAGTGACATGATAGCGCTTCCCGGATTCGTAGATGCGCATACCCACCTTTGCTGGGCAGGGAGTCGCGAAAACGATTACGCTCTGCGGTTGGAGGGAAGAAGTTATGCTGAAATCGCTCAAAGCGGTGGAGGCATCTGGGATACGGTAATTAAGACACGAAACGCAACTGATGAAGAGCTGAAAAAGCTACTGAAAATGAGGGCCGACAGACAGCTTGCAAATGGAATTACCACCTGTGAGGTAAAAAGCGGTTATGCACTTAATCCTGAAGGTGAACTCAGGTTACTCAAAATAATCAGGTCTGCAAATCAGGAACACTCCATCGACTTGGTTTCCACTTGTCTGGCAGCGCATATCAAACCCAAAGATTTTGATGGTGGAACTGATAGTTACCTTCGGTTTCTTGCAGATATGCTATTGCCAGTTATCAAAAAAGAGAATCTCACCAACCGCATCGACATTTTTGTGGAAGAGGGCGCTTTTGGGGTACAGGAAGCTGAGAAATACTTGTTTGAAGCAAAGAAAATGGGTTTTGACCTGGTCGTGCACGGAGAACAATTTACCCCTGGCGGAGTATCGTTGGCAGTAAAAGTTGGTGCAAAAAGTGTCGATCATTTGGAGATGATAGGGGTGGAGGCGGTTGCAGAACTTGCTGCATCAGAAGTTGTAGCAATGGCACTTCCTGGCGCATCGATTGGTCTTGGTTGTCAGTTTGCACCGGCCCGAAAACTGTTGGATGCCGGATGTTGTCTGGCTATCGGATCGGACTGGAATCCCGGTTCGGCGCCAATGGGTGACCTGCTGGTGCAAACAGCCATCCTGGGGACTTTCGAGAAACTGTCCAATGCAGAACAACTGTCGGCCATCACCTTTCGCGCTGCTCATGCCTTAAATTTGAACGACAGAGGAATCCTGAAAAAGGGAAATATAGCGGATTTCATCGGCTTCCCCGGTAGGAACTACAGGGAAATATTGTACCAGCAGGGGATGCTAAAACCGACATCTTTGTGGAAACGCGGTAATATGATCAATAGAAGTTATGAGTTATAAGTTATGAGTGATGAAGCGCCATAACTCATAATTTATAACTCATAACTTGATGATTAAAGTAACAATTTTGATATTACGTAACTATTGGAAAAGGAGCTAAATATGAAACAGATTATCGAGTGTGTTCCCAATTTCTCAGAGGGCAGAGAGCTGGAGGTGATCCGTCTGATTACCGAAGTCATTGAAAAAGTTCATGGAATCAAACTGCTCAATGTCGATCCTGGTTACGCCACGAACCGAACGGTGGTTACTTTTGCCGGTGAACCGGATGTCGTGGTCGAAGCCGCCTTTCAGGCCATTAAAAAAGCGGCAGAAATGATCGATATGCGTCACCACACCGGCGAGCATCCCAGGTTCGGGGCGACAGATGTTTGTCCGCTGGTACCTGTTTCGGGAATTACGATGGAGGAGACTGTGGAATACGCCCGGGCCCTGGCAAAAAGGGTTGGCGAGGAGCTTCAAATCCCGGTTTACTGTTACGAACAGGCTGCCTTTGAACCCAAACGCCAAAGTCTGGCCAATTGCCGGTCGGGAGAATACGAAGGACTTCCTGCCAAAATAGTCTCGAAAGAGTGGAAACCGGATTTCGGTCCGGCAGTGTTCAATGCTCGGTCGGGCGCCATTGCCATTGGTGCACGTAATTTTTTGATTGCCTACAACATCAATCTGAATACCACCTCTGTCAGGAGGGCAAACTCCATTGCCTTCGATGTGAGGGAGGCCGGCCGGATTTTGCGTGAAGGGGATCCCTTTACCGGTAAAATTATCAACGACAAAAATGGTGAGCCCATTCGTATTCCGGGCACGCTAAAAAAAGTAAGGGCCATCGGATGGTACATCAAAGAGTACCGGATGGCGCAGATTTCAATGAACCTGACAGATATAACCGTAACTCCTTTCCACGTTGCTTTTGATGAGGTTTGTAAAAAGGCTGCTGAACACGGAATCCGGGTAACCGGATCGGAACTGATAGGGGTTGTGCCGCTAAAATGCATGCTCGATGCCGGGAAGTATTTCCTTCACAAACAAAACCGTTCTTCGGGAATTCCGGACGAAGAGATCATTGAAATGGCTGTCCATTCGCTTGGATTGGGAGAGCTGGCCCCTTTTGATCCAAAGAAAAGGATCATCGAATACCTGCTCAGGAACGAATTGAAAGACCAATTGGCTGACCTGACTTTGCGAAAACTGACTTACGAAACCGCTTCAGATTCACCTGCCCCCGGTGGTGGATCTATCTCTGCGGCCGTGGGCGCTTTGGGCGCTGCCCTAGGATCCATGGTTGCCAATCTGTCGGCCCATAAACGGGGTTGGGATGAGCGATGGGAGGAGTTTTCCAACTGGGCAGAAAAAGGGAAAATCGCATACGAGGAGTTGTTGTTTTTGGTT
>JBBIUJ010000451.1:0-3069 GCA_037440345.1 Prolixibacter sp. | reverse complement strand
ACCGTCAGTCTGAAAAACCGTTGTTACAGGTGCTCCGGGAAACCCAACCCATTGTTGTCTGTTCAGAAGCGAAAGGTTGATCTCACCTGAATTTCCTGCAACTCCCGGATTAATCATCAAGTGGTTAAACATATGCTGACTAATCTGCGGATCTTGCTGTGCAATTGCGGCGAATGTACATATATTTAATAAAAACCACAAAAATCCGCGAATTTTCATATGTGTCTAGTAGCTTTTATTGAAGGAAGACCACCACCTTTCAGGAATCTCATTTTTGCATGCCTGACGGTAATCCTTTTTGGAACAGGGTACCCTAAGAGGATACAGATCACAGTCAGGTGAAGGAACCTCCATCCACCATCTTTTGGAGATTGGATGCTTCAGAAAGGTAACAGGATCAGGAATACCTTCAACAGGTACAACAAAATGGAGAAAGTCTATGGCTTCATCCTGAGGTATCTCATCTATTTTCCTGGATTTGCCATTCAGATAGTACCAAGCAATCTGGGCTGCCATCATGGCTCCATTCCGATCCGGATCCTTTTCGGGGGAGTAACCAAACAGGGAGAACCAGCCTGGATTTGGTGAAATGCCTGCATACCAGGCAAGCTGACATGCCTCTTCCCCAGTTAATCCGTTGGGCGAATTTCTGACCTGACCCGGAGCTTCACACAGTTTGAGGGAGCCGAAATCGAAACTTACAAGATCAGTCTCACGAAGATAAGGTTCCATCTCTTTGATCCCGTTCCGGATTTCACCCAACGTGAAAAGCGCTCCTTTAAACTCTTCAGAATAGGTTTCCTTGCTCTCCGGCGATACGAAGAAGGACTGAACAGCCATAACATTGACAATGGTTTCGCGGGAAAGATTGTTAAGAAATACATCGTCAAGCGTGATATCTTTTTGAGAAAGATTGTCGATGCGATCGTCTACAACGGATAAAATGGCATCATTTTTATCTATTCCGGCCAGAATCGGAATGGTGAAACTCTGATTTCCACCCAATATAAGGATTGGAATTCCCAAAGAGTGAAGCTCTTCAGCCACCATGCGAACGGCAGCCACAGTATCACTGAACTCCTTCCCGGATTTTACATTGCCGAGATCCACAATCCTGAATGGTGCAGAAAATCCGTTGAGTTGATACAATTGCTCCCGGATGGCATCCGGTGAATCTGAAAATGAGGCGGAAGTATTGAAACGATCGTCTGTTATACCCAAAATGACCAAATTGGGTAAGGCTGAATCATTCCAGGTCGAATTCTTCAAATGCGATCCCAGTCGATCCTTGTCTCCTGAGAATTTTTTAACAACCGGTAGTGATTTAGCTGGGGTGATGAGCTCTTTTAGCATACGTCCTGGATTTACCGACAATATAAAAAACTTTCAGCAATATTAAACAAGTAGTTTTTTTACTTCGATTTTTTCTGTTTGGGTTTTTTTAATTCGGCATCAATGATCTCTTTACAAAGGGCATAAGTCAGTTGCTCCAACTTGGTCTCCTTTTTAAGCTTTAGGTTCTGTTTTTTGTAAGAGATGTATGGCCCCCACCGACCTTGCAGGATCCTGATTTCCGGATCTTCGGCAAAGGTCTTTAACAAGGAGTTTGATATTTTTTCGCGGCGCTCAAGAATCAATTCTACTGCCCTGTCAATAAGTACTGTATATGGATCGTCTACACCCTTTTTAAGTGATGCAAATGTTGAATCGTGTTTTACATAGGGACCAAATTTCCCTATTCCAACCGTCACTTTCTTCCCTTCATATTCTCCAAGGTCCCTTGGAAGATCAAATAGTTTCAGGGCCTGTTCGATGGTGATGGTCTCGATACTCTGTCCTTGCTGGAGACTCGCAAAGGCTGGTTTTTCACTGCCATCTTCGGAGGTCTCACCCAGCTGAATAAAGGGTCCGAACCTGCCAATTTTTGCAGATATATTTTTCCCGGAAACCGGATCTACTCCCAAAATCCTCTCGCCTCGCGCCCTTTCGGAATTGGCAAGGGCATCTTCAATCTGACGATGGAAGGGCAGATAGAAATCATCGATCATCTTCTGCCAAACCAGGCTTCCTTCCGCGATCTCATCAAATTGCTTCTCAACAGTTGCCGTAAAGTAGAAATCTACGATTGGCTCGAAGTGTTTCATCAAAAAGTCATTCACCACGAGTCCAATGTCAGTCGGAAACAGTTTGGACTTTTCGGTTCCGGTAATTTCAGTTTTCTCCTCACGTCGTAGGTTGCCAGCTTTCAGCATTAGCTGGACAAAAGACCGCTCATTCCCTTCCCTGTCTTCTTTGACAACATAATCCCTTTGCTGAATGGTTGTGATCGTTGGGGCATAGGTAGAAGGTCGGCCAATACCCAGTTCTTCCAATTTTTTTACCAGGCTTGCCTCTGTGTAGCGCGCCGGTTTTTGTGTAAAACGTTGCAACGCGAGGATAGATTCAGGCGCCAGTTTCTGTTTGACCGACAATGGTGGCAGTAATCCTTTCTCTTCGTCTGATAGATTTTCTTCATCGTTCGACTCGAGATAGACTCCCAGGAATCCATCAAATTTAAGCACCTCTCCGGTGGCCTGAAACCTTTCGGATGTATTTGATATATTAATTGTTACGTTGGTTCGCTCCAACTCTGCGTCTGCCATCTGGGATGCCAAGGTCCGTTTCCATATCAGGTTGTAGAGTTTCTGCTCCTGAGCGGTACCTGCAATCTCCTCCTCGAAGAAATCGGTTGGACGAATGGCTTCGTGGGCCTCCTGCGCCCCTTTTGCATTTGTCTTGTAATGACGGATTTTGACATATTTTTCTCCGTACGATTCGGTTATTTTCTTCTTGGCGCTGTTGAGGGCAGTTTGGGAAAGATTGGTTGAATCGGTTCGCATGTAGGTGATCTTTCCGGCCTCGTAAAGCCTTTGTGCCACCGACATGGTTAGGGAGACAGGGAATCCCATTTTCCTGCTGGCCTCCTGTTGAAGGGTGGAGGTAGTAAATGGCGGTGCCGGCGATTTTTTGGCGGGTTTTGTAACGATGTCCCCTATGACAAATTCTGCCTTGCTGCATTTTTGAAGAAAC
>JBBIUJ010000450.1:0-3074 GCA_037440345.1 Prolixibacter sp. | reverse complement strand
TCTGTATTTATTTTCGTTCGTGACATCAAATTCGCGCGAAAGAAGGACCTCCGCATTAAAGGCCTTTGACGCATGAAGACTTACCACCAGAATGTTCTGAGGGGCAGAGGCGAACACCTCTTGCACGATATTGTTACCATCGACGGTATATTCTGTTTTGGCGATACCGGTATGGAGGTCCAACGATCGTCTGTAGCGGGTGGGCTCGTTGCTCCAACCATAATTAATGAACAGGTTGCCAAGCGGTTGATATGAACGGACCTGCGGAGGGGTTCCTACCATGTATTTGTTGGCCAGATCAAGGGCTGTTTTGTACTCCTGCTTGAAGATCGCCTGCTGAATTTCGCCCAGATGCTCCTTAGATCCCGGATTGTTGTTGTTCATTTTTGTTCCTGCCCAAACGCTCTCCTCATTGAGCTGGATGTTTTCGTGTTTGTAATCACCGAAAACCATAGCGCCCAATCGTCCATTTCCCACGGGCAAGGCTTCTGTCCATGCTTGTGCCGGTTTCTTGTACCAAAGCTCCAGGTCGTTGGTCTGAGCAACTGCATGGAATGAACAGAAAGCAACCGCAATAAAGATGAAAGTTCTCATTTGGTAGTTATTGATTGACATCACTACCGGCAGCTTTATAAATGCCAAAATTTGAAAGAGCAGGTGAATTGTTGGCATCCCAAATATTGATCCGGATCTTTTTCCCGATAATAGGTGTAATCTTCAAAAGTCTTTTGTAGCCGATACTTGTTCCGCTGGCAATAGTCTGCCAGCCACCCGGGCGCAGTACCTGAACGTCAAAAGAGGAAATTCTCTGGCCGAAACGAACAGGTTCCTGCAGGAGGATGCGATCGAATTTTTTGGTGCTATCGATCGCGATTTCCAGCGAGGCTTGCCGTTTGTTATCGGCGGCTGCCCAATAGCTGTTTAAATCGTTGTCGGTGATATTGCCGGGAGCGAATTTTGCGGAATTGGAATAAACGGAAGATGCTGTCACTTTTGCGTTCAGGGCCATATTTTCCCTGAAGGTATTATTCAGGATTTCCCTGAATCTCTTCATTGCCGCCACATCTTTTTCTGCAAAGAGGCCATCCCGGTTTGGAGGTATGTTTAAAAGGAACACCGCATTGCGGCCAACGGACTTATAGTACAGATCGACCAGTTGTGCAGGGGTCCTGAAATTATCATCCTCTTTGGCATGGTAAAACCACCCCGGTCGGATGGAAACGTCGCATTGACCAATGACCCAGGAAGTTCCATAGAAATCCCCGGTATTCAGATAGTCAGTGTCTGCATCGCCAACAGCAACTTTGGTTCGGTCCATCATGCTCCAGAATGTCTCACCTGCAATTCCCCGCTCGTTTCCAATCCAGTGAATGTCGGGGCCGGCGTCTGAAAAAATCAGAGCTTCCGGTTGCAGTTTATAGACGATCTCCCGAATCTCTTTCCACGGGTAGTAGGATTTTTTGTCGATCTTTCTGGTCTCTCTGGCCCCGCCATAGAATCCGTCTCCTCCATTGGCGCCATCGAACCACATCTCTGAAATCTTACCATAATTGGTTAATAATTCTTGTAGTTGATTTTTGTAATAAGTGATATAGGCCGGAGTACTGTAACCGGCATGGTTCCTGTCCCAAGGAGATAGGTACAATCCGGCCTTCATCCCATATTTGGCACATGCGTCGGTAAATTCCTTCACTAGGTCACCTTTCCCGTTTTTATAAGGACTATTTTTGATCGAATGTTCGGTATAAGCACTGGGCCACAGGCAAAAGCCGTCGTGGTGTTTTGCAGTTAGGATCAACTCTTTGATTCCGGCGTCTTTGGCGGCTTTGACCCACTGTTCGCAATCGAGCTTTTTTGGATCAAAAATAGCCGGGGATTCGTCACCGTAACCCCACTCTTTATCGGTAAAGGTATTCATGTTGAAATGAATGAACCCAACCATTTCCAACGATTGATAATTGAGCTGTTTTTGTGAGGGAACGACGCTATTTGGCTTGATATCAGGTTGGGCATCGCAGTTAAAGGAGAGAAGGAGCAAAGCAAAAATTCCAAGGAGAAACTTCATGATTGTAGTTTTATTATTAATACTAATAGATTTTCCCTTTGAGATCCTTTGTGTGATACTTTGTGACCTTAGTGGTTCATATTTCATATTTTACCACAAAGGACCCAAAGGGTATCCCAAAGGACACAAGGCCGAAATTGAGTCATTATTCTTAACCAGATAACTTTGAATTATCAATTTTAAATTGTTTCTAAATGACAATAGAGGATTATTGTATTTCAATGTCCACTTTTTTGAGCGATTGATCGTCAGAACTGCCTCCATAGAGCAATTCGTACTTCCCTGGCAGAATTTCAAATTTTTGGGTCTGGTCGTTGAAAGAATTAAAAGCAACGGGAGCCATTTCGAAGCTAACTTTCTTTGACTCGCCGACCTTCAAAGATACTCTTTTGAAACCCGTCAGCGCTTTCAGCGGGCCATTGGGATCGTTTGGATTGCGGAGATATACCTGTACAACTTCATCTCCATCGCGTTTTCCGGTGTTTTGTACTTCAACTGACAGCTTAACACGATCAGTTTTGCAGATCACAGATTTCGATAATCCTGCTGATTTGTAAGCGAATTTGGTGTAGCTGAGTCCAAATCCGAAGGGATACAATGGTTTTTGAGTCATGTAGCGATAGGTACGTCCTTTCATCGAATAGTCCTCAAAGGGAGGGAGTTGATCTGCACTTTTGTAAAAGGTAACCGGAAGCCTTCCTGCAGGATTGTAATCGCCGAACAAAATATCCGCAACAGCGGTTCCGGCTGCTTCTCCTCCATACCAGGCGTTAAGTATCGCATCCACATTTTCTTCTTCCCAGTTCAGGGCAAGAGCACTTCCGGTACAAAGCACATACACTACGGGTTTTCCGGTTGCCTTCAGCGCTTTTACCATCTCTTTCTGAATGGTTGGAATCTCAATATTTGTCCTGTCCCCACCCTTGAATCCTTCAACGGTAACACGCATCTCCTCTCCTTCCAGTCTGGGTGAAATTCCTCCAACAAACAAGATGACATCCGCACTCAT
>JBBIUJ010000449.1:0-3078 GCA_037440345.1 Prolixibacter sp. | reverse complement strand
GGAATTGAAATGAAACGTTGTTATCGGCTTTTACTAAAACTAAGTGTTTAATCTATCTAAACTATCAAAGGGCAGGTCTTGGGACTTGCTCTTTTTGTTTTTAGGTTTATCCACCCGCCTGGCGGGTGGATAAACCTAAAAACAAAAAGATTGAAAGACTGTTTGTTTAAAGAGAAAAGATGTGTATTTTTGCGCCACTCAAATTACGAGTATATTGTTGAATGTAAATTTTAAAAAAGTATGTTGAACCAGTACGAAACCGTTTTCATTACTACTCCCGTTTTGTCTGATGCTCAGATGAAGGAAGCGGTAGGAAAGTTCAAGGATCTTATCACTTCCCATGGTTGTGAGTTGATTCATGAAGAAAATTGGGGATTAAAAAAATTGGCTTATCCCATTCAAAAGAAATCGACAGGGTTTTATCAACTCCTCGAATTCAAAGCTGATCCTGCCTTCATTGGTAAACTCGAGACAGAGTTTCGCCGTGACGAACGTATCATCCGTTTCATAACCGTGAAATTGGAGAAATATGCTGCTGAGTATGCAGAAAAGAGAAGAAAGAAAGTTAATGCAAAAACTCAATCAGAAAACTAGTCATGAGCACAAATTCCAGCGAAATCAGGTATCTTACTCCACCTTCGGTTGAAGTAAAAAAGAAGAAATATTGTCGTTTCAAAAAGAACGGTATCAAGTATGTGGATTACAAAGATCCCGAATTCTTGAAAAAATTTCTGAATGAGCAGGGTAAAATTTTACCCCGTCGTATTACCGGTACTTCTTTGAAATACCAGCGTAAAGTATCACAGGCAATTAAGCGTTCTCGTATGATCGCATTGTTGCCATATGTAACAGATTTGTTAAAATAATAAAGTAGGAGGTACGAAAATGGAAATTATTCTGCTTCAGGATGTTGCAAATCTGGGTAGCAAAGACGATGTGGTAGTTGTCAAGAACGGATACGGTCGTAATTACCTTATCCCCCAGAAATTGGCTGTATTGGCCACATCATCATCAAAAAAGGTTCTTTCAGAGAACTTGAAACAACGCGCTCACAAAGAGGCAAGACTCAAGGAGGAAGCGTTGAAACAAGCTGAGATCCTGAAAACAATCTCGATTGTTATTGGTGCAAAAACCAGTTCAACCGGCAAGATTTTCGGATCTGTCAACAACATTCAGGTTGCTGAGGCTCTGAAGGAAAAAGGATTTGAGGTTGATCGCAAACAGATCACCATTAAAGAAGATTCTATCAAGGAAATTGGAAAACACACTGCGAAGGTGAAATTCCACCGCGAAGTGGTTGTTGAACTGGAGTTCGAAGTCGTTGCCGAATAAGATACTATTCTTCACCAACAATTTCTGAAAAATCAATTTTTCTAAACGGATAAAAAGCTGTTCCAGCCATTGGGACAGCTTTTTTTTTGGTATTTTTGCTATGGTTTATCATTAAAAACAACTTACACAGAGGGAATCGTCTGCTTTTATTTTGATTCTTCAAAGGGTATTTAAATTACATTGATTGGAAAAGCTAACCGAACAAAAATTGTCAGACCTCTTTCAGGAGAGGTTTATGGAAAATGTCACGTCTTCCGAAATGTTGCCTCCTTCCGGTTCCTACCGGGAATACATCCGGTTAAAAAGCATGCACCATCGTGTTATTGGTACATGGAACGAAGATGAAAAGGAGAACAATGCCTTCATCAGTTTTTCCAACCATTTGAGGGAAAGTGGGGTAAATGTGCCTGAAATTTACGCATATGATGCCAAGGCACGCATCTACCTGCAGGAGGACCTGGGAGATGTTACACTCTTTTCATTCCTGACCGACGTTCGTGCAAAAAACGGATTTTCATCTGAAATTGCCGAGGCCTACCGGAAAGTAGTCAGTGTATTACCTGATATTCAGGTAACTGCAGGGAAAGGTATCGATTTTAATTTCTGTTATCCCCGAAAGGCATTTGACCGCCAATCGATGATGTGGGACCTGAATTACTTCAAATACTATTTTCTGAAACTGGCCAAAGTGAGTTTCGACGAGCAGGCGCTCGAAGATGATTATGCCACTTTCTGTGATTACCTGCTGAAAGCGGAGAGCAATTTCTTCATGATGCGGGACTTTCAGAGCAGAAACATCCTTCTTTGCGACAATGAACCCTGGTTTATCGATTACCAGGGAGGACGGAGAGGCGCTCTTCAGTATGATCTTGCTTCGCTACTTTACGACGCCAAAGCCGACATTCCACAAGCGGTTCGGGAGGAATTGATCGAGGAGTACTTAAACAGTCTGGCAAAGATTTACCCAGTCAATAGAAAAGAGTTCAAGCAATATTTCTATGGCTACGTCCTGATTCGTATGATGCAAGCCATGGGGGCCTATGGATTCAGGGGGTTTTACGAGAAAAAGGCACATTTTCTGAAGAGCATCCCTTTTGCCCTGAAGAATCTCCGTATCGTGATGGGTAAGATTGACATTCCTGTTCAGTTGACCGAACTTTACAATGTTTTGAACTCCCTTTCCGAATCGGAGGTGTTAAAAAACATCGTTGTAAAAGAGACAGAGTTAACGGTAACAATCACCAGTTTTTCTTACAAAAAGGGCATTCCGGCTGATCCAAGCGGTAACGGAGGCGGGTTCGTATTCGATTGCCGTGCATTGCCCAATCCCGGTAGGCTGGTCGAGTACCAGAAGTTAACAGGCAAAGATCGTGAGGTAATTGCCTATCTGGAATCCTATCCCGAAGTGGAGGCGTTTTTGAATCCGGTTTTCAATCTTGTCGAGCAAAGTGTAAAAGGATACCTAGAGCGGCAATTTTCAAACCTCTCCGTACAGTTTGGATGCACGGGCGGACAACATCGCTCAGTGTACAGCGCCGAACGATTGGCAGCCCATTTGAGGAACAATTTTCCGGTAAAAGTCGTACTAAAACACAGAGAACAAGATATTTAATTGGTATCCAACAATCAAATACCGTTTGGCTTTCAATTTTTTAGTGTAACCTTTGTGATATCCTTTGAGACCTTCGTGGTGAAATTAAAAAGTTTAACCACCAAGGCCACAAAGGTTCGCGCAAAGGAGGCACA
>JBBIUJ010000448.1:0-3087 GCA_037440345.1 Prolixibacter sp. | reverse complement strand
CTTTCTGGTACCACCTGCCTTTTTTTCTGGTTTCATTGAAGGTTTATCGACAATCAACTATGATCTGAACCACCTGATTTTTATCACAGAAGCGCTCTTTATCCCAATGGGAGCAATCTACCTGACAGGGAAATACCTCACTCCGCTCTTCAATCAGAAATTGATGGATCTTGAGCAGGGCGACCGCAATGCGAAAGTAAAAATTGAAACATCTCGAAAAAGTCTTTGGTACCGCCTAATGTCGATGATATTTGTGCATAACAATGATGAAAAGGCAGCCTTTCACCTGATGTGGAAAATGACAGGACGTGAAAGGTTGTTCAAACAAACTATTCTCCCCTCTTACGGGTACATCATCATCATGATCCTGGTGCCTTTCTTCAGCAAACCGGAAAAGTTAAACAACCTGGCACAAAGCGATCAGTACCTCCTAATGCTTTATGCATTCATGTTCATTGCAGCAACACTTCCCCGTGCCTTGATCGTAGGAGGGAATCTGCATACAGCCTGGGTTTTCAAAGCGCTACCAATGCAATCTCCTGCAGGATTCTTTAAAGGAACCATCAAAGCTGCCTTTGCAAAATTCTTTATCCCGTTTTATATTTTTTTAGCTACAGGAATTTGCTCATTTTGGGGAATTAACGTGCTGCCTGATGTTTTCATTGCATTGCTGGTCATTTATCTTATTACTTTGCTGATATACTATTTTCAGGATCCTCTTTTTCCATTTGCTTCCGAAAAGATTGTGGCCCAAGCGGGAGGGGCATTCATCAAGGTATTTGGAGTCATTGCATTGGCAGTAGCGCTAGGCTTTTTGCATAAATTCCTGCTCCACTGGCACGATTATTCAAACCTTCTGCTGATCCCCTTTTATGGAGGTATCATTTGGTATGTCAACAAGGTTCTGGTCTACAAACAGATTACCTGGCGACAGGTTGACCGGGTGAATACCTATTAGATCTCAGTGAAAAACTGCAAACTGGACGGGTTCTAATTTCCCCATTCAAATCATTAAATCTGTGTAATTTGTGTAATCCGTGGCAGGGAGGGGTTATCTGTGTCAATTTGTGCTATTTGTGGTAGAGACTCTCCGTGTAATCATACCACTCCCCATCGCGAATTCTTCCAGTCTATCAGCATGATCTTTCGTGGTCTCCAGGCACATTCCACACTCAGACGAATAAGGTTTTGGCACCGGTATCACCTTAACAGGAAGGTTGTTCTCCAGGCACCATTGCTCCGCTTTGATTACCTGTCGTATGTTCTGAAACAGCACTATTTCCCTATTTTCCGACATCATGGATCGCTTTGGCCAGATAGTTCAACTCTTCCGGTGTATGATAGGGAGACAACGAAAAGCGGCAATCCCCGGTAGGGAAAGAGCCCAGATGACGGTGGGCCAGTGGTGCACAATGAAGTCCTGCCCTGCATTCGATGCCAAACCCTTCGTAAAATCTCAGCGCTAGTTCAGAAGAGCTCAAGGTTTTGTGCACCACAGAAAATAACTTTCCCTGATGCTCGAAATCATCAGCGCAGCGTACTTTGTAATTCGTATTCCGCTTAACCTCCTGCAACAGAGCTGCAAAATCGTCTTTCGAGTGTTGTGTAACCGGCCTGTTCTTCAGCGCTGCATTCAACCCATGAATCCCTGTTATGTTTGGCGTACCTGCTTCGAAGCGGTCTGGTACAAAAGAGGGCATCGAAAGCGAATCGGATCCGCTACCGGTGCCACCAAAAAGCAAAGGCTCCACCATTTCGGGGTACCGAATAAAGGCCCCTCCTGTCCCGGTAGGGCCCAGCAGCGATTTGTGTCCGGTGAAGGCCAGAAAATCGATGCCCCATTTGTCCACTTCAACAGGATGCGAACCCAGCGACTGACTGGCATCCACCAGCAGCGGGATCTCCCCGATGGCCCTTTTGATCTCTCCCGGCGACTGGGCCATCCCGTTCACATTGCTCATGTGGCAAATAGCTACCAAAATGGTATTTGGGCGCAATTTTGAAGCAATTTTATCTACCAGGATGCGTCCATCCGGTCCACTCTCCAGCAACTCCCATTCGATTATTCCCAGTTGGCGCAGATGTTCAAGGGGCCGGGCAATGGCATTGTGCTCCATCGAGGAGGTCAGCACATGCCCCCCTCTCTTGCAGATTCCATGGATCATCAGGTTGAGCGCTGTAGTGGCATTGGCCGTCAGGATGATCTTGCCGGCCTCACTTGTACCCATCTTCGCAGCCAGCTGATCGCGGCACTCCTCCACCAGTCTGGTCGACTGCAGAATACGCGGATAGGCCGACCGTCCGTATGTGCCGCCAGTTTCGTTCAGGTGCCTGACCATCGCCTCGGCCACCGCAGCCGGCTTCGGAAAACTTGTCGCGCAATTATCGAAATATAAATTCATGGTTTAATGATATTTCCTGCCCTCGCCATCGTCTCAGTCAGTGTAAACATATTGGATATCTTACCCACGGCCAGCTTTCCCCTGATATCGTAAAAATCGACACAGGTACCACAGATCAGAATCTTTACCCCACTCTCTTCCAAGGCCAAAAGTGCACTGCTTACACCCGAATCCACGGTAGTAAGTTTTACGCCTCCGTTGTAAAAAAGCAGATGGGTAGGCAGTACCGGCTGCTCGATCAGTGCATTCAAAAATCCCTTCATCAGGATTGCCCCAAGCTGAGGATCCCCCTCTCCCATCTTATCGCTGCTCACCACAACCACATAGGAAGAGGAACAAATCCCAGGATCGATGCTACACGATCCGGATGCTTCGATTCCCTCAGCGGGCTGGTTCACTACCGTGATATGGAAGATTCCATCGGTTTCCTTTCCAACCGGAGACAATGATTGATCTTTCAGATAGGTAAGTATATTCTGAAATGCTGTCTGGTTGTCACACTCGATCTTCAGGGTCTCACCGGGCAGACAATTTTTGAGCGCCTTCCGGGTCAATATCAATGGTTGCGGACAGAGCAACCCTTTGCCATCTACTGTTTGCATTTTGTCAATTTAAATTTTTAACTGCCTTATCATTTCAGAATGCCTCATAACTTGAATTTAACCACGAAGATTTCTATGGTTTA
>JBBIUJ010000447.1:0-3107 GCA_037440345.1 Prolixibacter sp. | reverse complement strand
TGCTCTTCCGATCTCGTTGCCATGGCAAGAATCTGCGAAAGGCCAACAAAAAAACCAAATGGGATTATGATGAGAAGAACTCTGGCCCAACCAAGGGAGGGCTTGCTAATTTTGCTCATGAAATTGCATTTATGTTACAGTTAAAAATTCCTGGTACAAAGTTAGGAAAGAAGAGTTACCGTAAATAGTCGCTTACAGCCTTCCGAATCCCCGCTTTAACGCTCTCCCATGTTTGATGTTTGAAACTAACGGGAGTTTCGCTTTCATCGGCATCAACAAAATAGGTGATCGCATGAGGGATACTGATCGCAAGCAGCTGACTTGGAAATTTTTGTTTGTGCCAATCCATCATTTGCTGTAGAGAATAATGCTTAAGCAATTCGTAAATATCCCAAAAGTCCTTTTTCTTTCCACGCCCCAGAACTGTCTGTATTTTCATTGCCGCTATATCTGCGCTACTATAGAACCTGATTCCTCCAACCTCTTCAATGGATGAAATTGGTAAATGAGGATAATAAACGAGATCCACTTTAATGTCATCAATAAAACAGAAAATCCCAAAATAAGTTTGCTGCTGTTTGTAGACGAACCTCTCTTTGAACTGATTCTCCAGATCATTGACCAATTGAGGATGATCAAATTTCTCATGCAAAAACAGATCCAGGTCAATAGAACTACGGTGTCCGTACCGAAGTGACAAAGCTGTTCCTCCCACCAAAGAAAAGCGGTGCAGAGAGGGCATTGACATCAGCTCTTTTAGTAGGGAAAAAGTCCTGGGTTCAACTGTCTTAACGTATAACATCGAAAATCATCAATAGGTTTATCTATGATGGCACTGGCAAAATAAATGGTGTGCAATGGTAGAAACTTGGCTTTCAGCAACGCCTCCGTTACTTTTTCATCGCCGTAATATCTGCGGCACTGGCGGATGTCTTCCACATCGCCCCGCTCAAAAACCCTTTCGATAACGAAATTGGCCTTGGCATCGTAGTCGATCTGCTCAAAGTTCACATCCCGCTCTTCCGATCTGGCGAATATGGGTTTTGGTTTCATATCCATACTGCTAAGATAGTCAAATCTATTATCAATTGGGTTGTCTCCTTCTCAACTTTCATCATCAACGCCATTCCGTCCGAAACAATCAATTCCACATTATCATTTTTCTACCGCTGACATGGGGCGTTCTGCACTCAGAACCCGGGGCGCCGCTCCTTCGTCGCTTTACCCCGAGCTAAAATACTGGTCGTCCCTGACGGGATTACAAAATATCGCAGTGCAATTGCGCTCATAGTCTCATTATCTCATCAGCACTTTATCACATTTTTCCTAAGCAATCACGCCCGACCCAATCAACTCTTCCCCGTCGTACCAGGCAGCAAACTGTCCGGAGGTGACCCCACGCTGTTCCTGGTCGAAAAGAATGTATGCGCCATCTTCCTCCATAATCATCGTGGCTTTTTCCAGCGGTTGTCGGTAACGAATCCTTACCAGGAAGCTGAACTCCTCGCCAGTTATCAATGCTCGGTCGGGTCGAATCCAGTGTATTTCCTCTTTTGAAATGAAAAGTCCGGGGCGGTACAGTCCTGGATGTTCTTTACCTTCACCGACATAAACAATGTTCCGGACCACATCGATGGCAAGTACAAACAATGGCTCCGTGAAACCACCGATATTCAATCCCTTGCGCTGTCCAATGGTATAATAGTGGGCTCCGTTGTGTTCACCTACAACAGTTCCCTGCCAGGGTTTAAATGGAAATGGGGAGGTCAGTTTCGGCAGATTGTCCCTGCTTTTTACTAATTTCTTCCTGGCAGAAAAATCTGCGGGGATGAGTATCACATTCCCCTTTTTTGGCTCCAACTTTTGCTGTAGAAATACCGGGAGATCAACCTTCCCCACAAAGCAGATACCTTGGGAGTCCTTTCGTTCGGCAGTGACCAATCCCTGTTCCCGCGCAATCTCCCTTACCGCAGGTTTTAGCAAATGTCCGATTGGGAAGAGTGACTTCGAAAGTTGGTATTGGTTCAACTGACAGAGAAAATAGCTTTGGTCTTTGTTGGGATCAACACCTTCCAAGAGGCGAAAAGTCGGAACCCCGGCAACATCAATCACTTCTCTCCTGCAGTAGTGACCAGTTGCCACAAAATCGGCACCCAGTTCGAGGGCTTTCTGCATAAATATATCAAACTTGATCTCCCTGTTGCACAAAACATCAGGGTTAGGGGTTCGGCCCTTTTCGTACTCCGAGAACATGTAGTCCACCACACGGGTACGGTAATAGTCTGAAAGATCAACAACATGAAATGGGATATCCAGTTTTTTGGCGGTCATTTCCGCGAAAATCACATCATCTTCCCAGGCACATTCAGCAGTTAGGCTACCTGTCGTCTCCTTCCAGTTGATCATAAAGAGGGCAAAAACATCGTATCCCTGCTCTTTCAAAAGATACGCGGCTACACTTGAATCAACACCACCCGACAGACCAATACAAACTTTCTTGCTCATCTTCACATTTAGAATTGCAAAAATAGTTCTTTTCGGTGCAATTCAACAACAACGGGCAAATGTGTATCTTT
This sequence comes from Prolixibacter sp., assembly GCA_037440345.1. Taxonomy (GTDB): domain Bacteria; phylum Bacteroidota; class Bacteroidia; order Bacteroidales; family Prolixibacteraceae; genus CAINVV01. The sequence continues at coordinate 531 of JBBIUJ010000447.1, read as the reverse complement.
GCGGCATGCCGACAATCAGCGAAATTCTGGACCAAAAACTCTTTTCCAAAGAAAGTCTGGTAACTCTTCTCAATGCAGAAGGGGCAGAGGGATTGCTTTTGTTGCAAAAAGCAGGGGAAATGAAACTGCAAACCGTCGGCAACAAAGTCTATTTCAGGGGACTCATCGAACTCTCCAATGTTTGCGAAAAAGATTGCCTCTACTGCGGGATTCGAAGGTCAAACAAGAAGGTACAACGCTACAATCTGACCGACGAGGAGGTTTTGGAGGCAGCACGCTTTGCCTACCGGGAAAGATACGGATCGATTGTTATCCAATCAGGAGAGGTCACCAACGAAACTTTTGTGGCTAGAATTGAGCGACTGATAACTGAGATCAAACAAATGAGCAACAACAGGCTAGGCATCACCCTTTCGCTGGGTGAACAGTCTGAGGAGGTTTACCGGCGCTGGTTTGCTGCCGGCGCCCACCGTTACCTGCTCCGTATCGAAAGCAGTAATCCAGAACTCTACCGAAAGTTACATCCCGGCG
>JBBIUJ010000446.1:0-3125 GCA_037440345.1 Prolixibacter sp. | reverse complement strand
AACGACGGTCTTTTCATTCGCTACACCGGCGACAGGTAACTGTTCATTTTCCGGTGAGGAAGCAGGATTCTCCAATTCTTTAGATTTCATATGTTTAATAATTCTGCACGAAAATAGATATTTACCCGTTAACGTCAACTGTTTCTGAAACATATTTTAAGAAATTTTTGCAATTTGGTCCCAAATGAGATGAATATGCGCGTAAAAGAGTTTTTTTACCTTTGCCAAAAATCTCCTGCATGCGTATAGATATCCTCACCGTTGTACCTGAATTACTTGAAAGTCCGTTTAATCACTCCATCCTGAAACGGGCTAAAGACAAAGGATTGGCTGAGATTTATATCCACAACATTCGGAATTGGGCCACTGATAAGCACAAAAGAGTGGATGATTATGCTTTTAGTAAAGGGGCAGGTATGGTTATGATGGTGGAGCCTATTGACAAGGCAATCTCCGAACTTAAGGCACAACGGTGTTACGACGAGATTATTTTCCTGACCCCCGATGCGGCAAAATTTACCCAACAGGATGCCAATCAACTGTCAATGAAAGGAAACCTGATGATTTTATGCGGTCATTACAAAGGTATAGATCAACGTGTACGCGACTTTCTTGTGACAAGGGAATTTTCGATTGGAGATTATGTTTTAACAGGCGGCGAACTTGCTGCGGCAATTATTTCGGATGCGATTGTTCGATTGTTACCTGGAGTATTGTCGGACGAAACCTCTGCGCTGACTGATTCTTTCCAGGATGGATTGCTCACACCTCCGGTATATACGCGCCCTGCAGAGTACAAAGGATGGAAAGTACCGGAAATACTTCTTTCCGGAAATGATCAGTTGATCGATGAATGGAAGATGGAGCAGGCAATCGAACGGACGCGTCGTATCAGGCCCGATCTGCTGGCTCATGATTGAGCAGACGGTTTTCCACAAATGGTGTTAAACTGGCAATACAGGCAATGGTCCTCCACCGTGGTCTGGTAAAATGGGATGGCCGGATCAAAAATTTCTTCCAGCAAACTTACCAGCAAAGGTTCAAATTCGCCCTTCATCTCATGATAATTAACCTCTCTGTTGCCATTTTCTTTGATTACAATTCGATGGTTTTCTTGTTGAAAAATCCTTTTCAGTGCATATATGGACGGGTATACCGCGCCTGATTCGGGGTGCATCTTGTCCCAAATACAACCATAAACCAAGGTCTGGAAGGCAGCCTTGTTCCTTTTTTTCGACTCTTTGTCGAACAATTCCGACAGGGAATAGAATTCATGCAAAGTTGTGCCTGTTTTGTAATCAATTATTTCAAAATCTCCTGATAATGAATCGATTCTATCGATGATTCCACCGATGCGAACAGACTTGGATTCCCGAAAAACAGGAACCATCGCACTAACATCCTGTTCAATTCCCTCAATTTTAAAAGGAACTCTTTTCAGGTCATAGCTCATAGTCTGAATCGCCATTTTCCTGATCACCTCATAGACCAACCTGTTTCGTCCCGTAATCCTGGAGGCCTCAAATGTGTTTCTTGTTTTAAAAAAATGCAATGCAAAGGCATCGATAAGAAGCTTATCAATGCCTTCCGCATCATTCAGCAATGAATCAAGGGTATGCTCCTGAATCATCTGGTTAAGATATGGCCGATAAATATTCTCCATGACTGAATGAAAAAGTTTGCCGAAAATTCTGGCATCCACCTCTTCCGACACCTCATCATCCTCCTGAAAACCAATTATATATTTAAAATAATAGCTTAGGGGACATTGAATATACTGGTCAAGCGCCGTTGGAGACATTCTCTTTCCGGATTCCAGGAAACCATTTAACACCTCAGCGACCTTTCCATTCTTCTCTATCGAAATTGGAAATGTTGGCAATGGGTCAATCGTGTTTTCGACACCACTTTCTGTTATTTCGAAAGGTGATTCCATCAATAGTTGGTACAGGAAACGGCTCTTTTCACCGGTTTTTAGTCCATTGGATCCGGAGTTATAAACGAAAGTCACACTTTCTGCCCGCTGTAGCAACCGATAGAAATAGTAGGCATACATCGCGTTTTGCTCTTCGATTGTCGGAAGCCCTACCCCCCTGCGAAGGTGATAGGGAATGAATGATCCAGACACATTCGCTCTTGGCATAATCCCCTCATTGACTGACAATAAGACAATATTTTTGAAATCCAGGGTACGCGTTTCCAGGATTCCCATTATTTGCAGCCCAGCCAAGGGTTCTCCTTCAAAAGTGATGGTCATTGCACCCAGGTATTGCAGCAATATTTTGAAAAAAGTATCATGCGACAGGAAATTTTCCCTTCCCATGAGTTCACTTCCGGCAACGAAAAGGGAGTTGTTCAGCTTGTTGATGGAGAGATAAACCTGGTAGATGTATTCCTGGTAATTGTTGGCGCTGTTTTCAAGACCACTTTTCTCCCAGAAAAGGAACAAATCATAAAGGATGGAAAGAAAATATCCCGGTAAGGCTGAAACATTCTCCTTGATCACAAATATTTTGGCAAAGAGTTCGGTAATGACCAATTCACTTTCCGGAACATAAAGCAAATTACGTCGAACAATATCATCAATAATAAACTTACTTTCAATAGTATATATCGATTGAATTAACTGATTATTTAATAATTCGATAATACTTTTGTATTGAAAAACCAGGGAGTCGCCATCCATTTTTGCCTTTTTTTGAAGTGTAATTAACTGGCCGAAAAGACTAAACAATGGTGTTTGGCTCAGGGGCAGTCCCATGGTCACATTCACCGCTTCCAGCTCTTTGGGAAGGGCCGAAAGTACCGGCAAAAGCAGTTCTTCATCGCACAATACAACCGCTGTGTCGTCGAAATCATTTACCAGCAGTTTAACCTCGTTAGCAGCAACTTGTGCCTGTCCAATCTGGGATGGTGTATGAATAATCTTCAAATTCTTTTTCTTCAAAAAACAATTTGTCTCATACGGAAAATCCGTCTGGGGAAACTTTTCAAGATTGTCCCTCATGAAAAGCCCGGCCTCCTGATGCAAATCTGCCAGATAATATTGATCATAATCCCAGTAGAATTCGACATTTTCCCTCTTCTGCAATGCCTGAAAAAGTCTCTTCTCACATCCGTTCAAT
>JBBIUJ010000445.1:0-3128 GCA_037440345.1 Prolixibacter sp. | reverse complement strand
GAATGCGGTCCGTCGGAGCCCGGGTCAGTTTTCAACAACTTTCTGATGAAATACCACTTCCTGCGGTCGTCCATTGGAAGCATGAACACTTTGTCGTTGTTTATGGAGTTAAAAAGGGGAAAGTGCAGGTTGCAGATCCGGCATTTGGTTTGATAAGTTACAAGAAAGAGGAGTTCCTAAAAGGATGGAGTGGCATTACTGACGAAAAGAGTGCGAAAGGTCTCACACTCATCATCGAGCCTACGCCGGATTTTTATCAGTTACAGGATGAAAATATAGATAAATCATCCTTTTCATTTTTATTCTCCTATTTCAGAAACCAGAAAAAATTCTTGTGGCAGCTTCTTTTTGGGCTCATTTTGGGAAGTTTGTTTCAATTGATCTTCCCGCTTTTAACCCAATCAATGGTCGATGTGGGGATCAACAATCAGGATATTGGTTTTGTCACGCTGATATTGATTGCCCAATTGATCCTGTTTGTGTCACAAATGACTGTCGAGTTTTTCAGAGGGTGGATTCTGCTTCATTTGACTACCCGTTTAAATATCTCCCTTATCTCAGATTTTCTCATCAAGTTGATGAGGCTTCCAATTGCCTATTTCGATACCAAAATGATTGGTGATCTCTTGCAGCGCATCGGAGATCATACTAGAATTGAAAATTTCATCACCAACCAGACACTGAACGTGCTCTTTTCGATGGTCAATCTGTTTATCTTTTCGATCGTGCTGGCGCTTTACAGCTGGACGATCCTGCTCATCTTTCTCCTGGGAAGTGTGCTTTATGTAGCCTGGATTGTCCTGTTTTTAAAGAGGCGGAGAGAGTTGGATTTTCATCGCTTCAGACAACTATCAGAAAATCAGGCAAAACTGATAGAGCTTATCACTGGCATGCAGGAGATCAAACTGAACAATTGTGAGAAACAGAAACGATGGGAATGGGAAAGAATTCAAGCTCGAATGTTTAAAGTGAACATTCATCGGCTCTCATTAAGTCAAACCCAGACCATTGGCTCTTCCTTTATTAATCAGCTTAAAAATATTCTTATCAGTTTTCTTGCTGCCAAGCTGGTAATTGACGGGCACATTACCATAGGGGCTATGGTTGCTGTCTCTTACATCATCGGACAGATGAATGCCCCATTAACCAATTTGATGGAGTTCATCCAAAACGCCCAGGATGCCAAAATATCACTGGAACGGTTCAATGAGATTCATTTGAAGAAGGATGAAGAGCGTAAGGAGGAGAATAAATTGGTACATCTTCCTGAAAGCAGGGACGTCTCTTTAAAAGGTGTGACCTTTCAATATGAGGGTCCCCGTTCTCCAAAAGTTTTGAAAGAGATAACCCTTGATATTCCTGTCAATCAAACCACGGCCATTGTAGGCATGAGCGGAAGCGGAAAGACAACCCTTATCAAATTGTTGCTGGGTTTTTATCCTCCGGTTTCGGGTGCCGTATCGATTGGCGGAACCAATCTTGAACAGTTCTCAACCTCTATGTGGCGCGAAAAATGCGGAGTTGTGATGCAGGATGGGTACATCTTTTCTGACACCATTATTAATAATATAGCCGTTGGTGTCGACACAATTAATAAGGAGAGAGTTGTGGAGGCCGTCAGGATGGCCAATATCGGAGAGTACATCGAGTCCTTGCCAATGGGTTATCACACGAAAATTGGTCAGGAGGGGGCAGGACTAAGCCAGGGACAGAGACAAAGGATTCTCATTGCCCGTGCTGTGTACAAAAATCCGGAGTTTCTGTTTTTTGACGAAGCCACCAACGCTTTGGATGCCAACAACGAGAAGGCGATTATGGAGAATATGAACGAATTCTACAAAGGCCGGACAGTTGTGGTAGTGGCTCACAGGCTAAGTACAGTAAGGAACGCCGGTCAGATTGTTGTCCTCGACAGGGGTGAAATAGTCGAGCGTGGCAGGCATGAGGAGTTGATCAAACTGAAGGGCCATTACTGGAATTTGGTAAAGAATCAGTTGGAGTTGGGGGCATAAATGAATTGACAATTGAAAATGGACAATTGTGCTGGTGGTTTTAATTGTTGAGAGGAGATCTGATAGACAAAAACAAGCGTATGTCGAAAAAGATAGATGAAATTGATCTTCACAGTAAGGAGGTCCAGGAACTGATGGGGAGAATGCCATCCTGGCTGATCCGGAATGGAATTGTCATGGTGATTTTGCTCTTGACTGTGCTAGTTGCAGGCAGCTGGATTTATAAGTACCCTGATGTGATCATGGCGCCAGTTGTGGTTGCTGCTGCATCAAACGATTCAAATACTTTTATCGGATTTGCTCAGTTAAAAATGAATCCTTTGGGAAAGGTTCAGATTGGTCAGCGGGTTAATCTTAAATTTCCTAATTATCCCTATTTGGAATATGGTGTCGTCAAAGGTGTAGTGCGCAAAATAACCTCAATTCCGAGCGGGGAAACCTATTCACTTGAAGTAACTCTTCCCGGACAGATGGTCTCAACATTTGGAAAGAAATTTGAATTTCAGAAAGAGCTCAAGGGTACTGCTGAAATCATTACGGAAGAGCAGAGGTTGCTGGACCGGATTCTTCATCCGGTGATGAAATAAATAATGTGGAAATTGGGAAATGTGAAAATTGAGGGCATCCCTTCATTAAATCCAAAATAGTTTTACCAAATGAGCATCAGACCTAGCAAGCTCTAATCCCAATTTTCACATTTTCACATTTCCCAATTTCCACATTCTGATAGTCAATTAATCTCGCACCAGTAATCTGGCTGAAAACCACTTTTTTTTAAGGTTGTAGTGTTTTTTCCAAAGAAATGTGTACTTTTGCAGTCCATTTTGGAGAAGTTTTGCTTTGTAATAAAGTGTTAGAATGCAGAACTTACGGGGAATAGCGAGATTTTCCCGGGTGAATTATGTGTGTATTTTTTATAAAATTTAAAAAACGTTTATGCCTACTATTCAACAGTTAGTACGTAAGGGAAGGGTAAATATCGAAGACAAAAGTAAGTCTCCGGCATTGAACTCTTGTCCGCAGCGTAGGGGCGTGTGTGTACGTGTATACACTACGACGCCTAAAAAGCCGAATTCCGCCATGCGGAAGGTTGCCAGGGTTAGGCTAACCAATGGC
>JBBIUJ010000444.1:0-3144 GCA_037440345.1 Prolixibacter sp. | reverse complement strand
CCATAAAATTTAATCTTGGACGGATTTGGACTAAAACGGTGGGCCCTTAAAATTTCCGTAATCTGAGCCAGGTGGGTGTCCGAAATTTTCAGGTTGCCCGAAAATGACAAATCATCAACAAATCGGGTGTACACAAATCTGCTCCTGTTTGCCCATGCCTGCAAATCGTTGTCGAGGGTAATGGTCGCCAGGTTTGAGATTGGGGGAGATGTCGGGCTACCCATTGGCAACCGGCCATGGTAAGTTACCAGCCGTGTCAGGAGTTGTTCGGTCTCGGGTAGAAACGAAAACAAGGTGTAGTCGGCAAACAAGTTCCTCACCTTTTCAATATCTATTTGGTGAAAGAAATCCTCCAGATCAACATTAAGCAGGTACTTTTTACCAAGATGCCGTTGTGCATTGGTATAAATGTCTCGGGGATCGTTGCAGAGTTTTACCTTCCGGATAAATCCGTAGGCCGCTGGGGTCATATGATCCAGGTATAACCACTGCAAGGCATCACAAAGCCGGTCGAGCACCCTGCCCAATTGTCCTTTGGGGTACTCAATCAACCGTTTTTTGTCACTCCCCTGTTTTTTACTATAAAAAGTGGCAAACGATTGCTCCGGGTCAAGTTTTAGTAAATTCGAGGCGCTTAGTCCGACAAATAGGGCTAATTCATTAATTGTTTTTATTTTAGCAAGCATAGTTCCATCCCCTTAACGGATGAGGTTTATGCCGGTTAAGGAGCAGGGTTGACCAAACCAAAGCCAAATACTTTTCCGTTGCCCAAACAAACGTTTAGAGGTAATGACATATTTGTAGTAAAAGTGATGGTGAATGGTTGAAAATCATGAATGTGATTGTTTACTCTCATCTGGAAACAACTGCGATGAAAATTATCGACTCCGGAAATATTTAACCTGATATGTCCGCTGTCGATATTCAGGTTTAAGTAATGGCTAAAATCTTTTACAAGGTGGGCCCGCAGCATCTGTTCGAGAAACGAAATTTTTTCGGAAAGCGCTTCTGTTTGCTTATACCGAGTAAAATTTTCGCGATTAAACGGCAACCAGTTGACCAGTGAATAGATTCGTGCCTCATTGGTTATACACGCCTCGTGACTGCTGTTCAGCGCTTGCTTGACCGCTATGCATAATTGACTGGCAATGGGAAGTAGCGTTTGTTTATCCAGAAAGAGCGTTTCGAGTGCAACACAACCTTCATTTATGCCGGTTACAAAATATTGATCACCTTGTTTCTGGTATTGGATCAAAGGGTAGCGCGAAATAGTCTGGCCACTGTGTTCGTCATGGTTGTGAAACAAATTGGTTTGCACCCCTGCCATCTTCAACTTTTCCTTTTGACAGTTATACAGTTGGTTAACCGCATCACGCAACCATTCGGTCCCGTTATTGATTTTTGGGTTTGGCAAACTTTGGCCTTCAGCCAAGAATGGTGTAATTTGATACAGGGAAATACGAATCATCATTGTAATATTAAATTATTTGACCTTCATTGAATATCATAAACAATGGTATGTCATGGGCAACGCCCCGATATGAATCAGCACAAGGTGCAACCATGTGAAATCCCTCATGTACCAACACATGATGCATCCATTTTAACCCTTGAGTGCAGGGTAGGTTTTGCAAATGCCTTATTGTTCAAATTGCCCATAACCGACATTGGTTTTGGCGCCGATGCCTATCGTCAGCAATATTTTCTGAAAGAGCAACGATAAATTATCAGGATTTAGTTTTTCCTCCACAGCACTTGGCTGTAATTTGAAATTGAACTGATAAATAATTTTAGGTAGTACTTTTAGAAAAAGTAATGGTGTAGGATTTTTTAAAGCGTTTGGATGAGGAGTTATTGAATCGTCGCCATATAATAACCCATTATGATGTGTTGCAATAGGAATAGCTTCGAAGAAAATATTTCTATTATAAATGGAATAGTATTTTTCTTTTGGCTTTTCATTGGAATTATCGCGTATACCTTCAAATATCTCACCAATAAGAGCAGAGAAATACTCCGGTTTATCATCGACATTAACATTTGCAGGTTGGATAGTTGTGGTCAAAAAATCGGCTCGCTCAATATTTTCTAGCAGTGCAATAATCCATTTTGCCTTCACCTTTTCCTTTTCTTGTAGTTGCACGTTGTCACCATTAAAAACATAGCCATTGTTTCTGGTATCGAACTTTATCAATGGGAAAGCCGAACGTAAGACCCCTTTTACTGAACTACCGGGAATGATTGGTAACCCTGTTTCATAATCTAAATGAAAACCTATTTTAAACTCACCAATTGCTCCAATGCCATGAGAATAACCACTTCCCATAAGTAAACCAGGATATGTCGTTCCGAAAGAGAATGAACAATTTACAACCGATGGGGAAGTTACAAGCTTAAAATCAGATAACCTTGCATTTGTGAAATTTAAGTTTTTTCTCATGAAGAAATCATTTATTCGTTCCTTCGTTCGTTTGTCATTTGGCCTAATATTGTGCCAGTATGCAAACCCTTCGTAATACCCTTGATAATATAACCACGACAAATTTTTCATAGCATTTATTTTGATAGTGGAAAAGTTCTAATACTTAGCTTTAAGGCAATTGAGATATTGATAATATCCTCAATTAATACCAATTTCCTTATACTATCCGAATCAATTAGAATAGCATATTTTAATAAATCAGTTTCCCCAAGACAGTTCTCATGTATTGGTTTTACCATATTGAACACCCACTCGATGACTTGTCGCCTATCGACTTTCCCATCAACTGAATAATATACTGCAAGAGTAGGCAATAAGCCAGACATAAGGATGCTTGCACCTAAGGAAGAAAGATATGGTTTGTATTCCTTTTTAATAGGTCTGTTGTGATGCGCTGTAAAATAAGAGTCTATTTGGGCCAGAGCATTTGGTATGTGTTTCTCAATATTTGCCTTCATAATCATAACATTTTCGAAATTTTACAAAACCCATATCCAATAGTAGCATTTGCGCCTATTTGAACAATGTTTTCTAACATATAACCTTCAAATTCAACTTCATATGCTGCTATATCTTCTTCAGGAACAGCAACAAAAAAATAGAATTTACTGCTACGTGGTATAACTTCCTCGTACCACAGGTTTTCACTTTTACCGTTCTCA
>JBBIUJ010000443.1:0-3144 GCA_037440345.1 Prolixibacter sp. | reverse complement strand
ATTAAATTCTTTCAATGCATCAAACATGGCAACAATATTTTCGACCGGTACATTGGCTTGTATATTGTGCACTGTATTGAAGACAAATCCACCATTGGGGGCAAAAATCTCACAATGGCGCAGCACTTCTTCCCTTACTTGTTCTTTTGAGCCGTATGGCAATGTTGTCTGGGTGTTGATACCTCCGCCCCAGAAGGTTAAATGGTTCCCGTATTTTTTCTTTAGCAGCGCAGGATCCATGCCTGCTGCACTTACCTGCACCGGATTAATTATATCGAACCCTGATTCAATAAACCGATCCATGAAGTTTTCAACGGCACCACACGAATGTTTAAAGGTTTTCCATTGGGTATTGGAATGAACCCAGTCATTGATCCGCTGATAATAAGGCAACCATAAATCGTCAAACTGTTCCGGAGAGCAGAATGTTGAATTTTGTGTACCGAAATCCGTTCCACACAGAAATACTACGTCGATATTATTTCCTGCTACCTGATTGATCTTTGACAGATTTTCAAGAGCGAGGTTACTTTGCCTGTCGAAAACTTCTTTGATATAATCCGTTCGCATGATGGTACTCATATACCACTCGGCCACACTTCGGATTCCTTTGGGGTGACTAAGCTGCATTGCAGGTACAAGGGCAATATCGCCAAGAGCGGTTCCTCCCAAACTTGCCAGAACTCCTTTACCGGTTGCCCTGGCTTTCGATGTAACATTTTGCCAGTGAGCCAATAAATCATTCGATATAGGAGCAAATTCTTCCAGATTGTTGTTTGGATCAAGATGTTCGTCATCAATAATATCCTGTCGCTCAATGGCATCAAAAAAATAACTGTTCAATGGCATTTTAGCTGATGGCTGGAAAGTAGTATCACCGTTCGGAAACGAAAGAAGGTCACCCTTCTCGTCGGTCCGGATGCTAAATTTCTCAGGTACCAATAATTCCTGTCCCCAAAAAGTTTTAAAAAATTTTAGCGGTGGTTCGTTATTATATCCCAGCATATTCTCCGGTCCCCAGACACCAACAACGTCAATTCCTATCGCTTCAATAAGATCATCCTCCACAAGGCCTAACATTTGATAAGGTTCAATTACCCTTACCGGTCTTTTCTCTAAATCATAAAAATTGCGAAGTTCTTCCATTGCCTTTACATGGATGCCGGTAACGGCGTTTGATCCCAAATCGCAAACGATTCTGTCTGGCTCCTTATGATTTAAAGTTTTTAATAGTTGATCTCTTGATTTCATAATTTTTGATCAATAATAAATTAGTAAATTTTTATTTTTTGCTTTCCGCTTCTTTCAATTTCAAATGGTCCTGGCGAAGGATTCGCCGTATTACGCTTATTGCCAAAGTAGTCCATATTGATCATTACTTCCGAGCCGTCCACATTTTCAAATGGTAAATGGGGAATAACAGCATTACCCAACAGTTCTGTTGTTATCAAATCTCTTTTTTGTTCGTTGAGCCAATTTTTATCAAAAGCAACTTCCAGATAAACACCGTCTTTTTCGGTTATTAATTTTACCATCGCATCGAAATCATTTTTGTGCAAAGCATTTATCTCAACCATTGTTTGTTGCTTATTTTTTATTGAGTCACTTAATTTATAATAATGACTATCATAATAATCTTCAGCGATTGGCTTATTGGTTCCTCTCGTATAAACATTTCCTGATAGAAAAACCGGAAGTATTGCTTTATAATACTGCGTTATGCTGCCTTCATTAACAAATAGGTTATTGATAAACCGAACATCTCCACCCGGGCAGTCATGAATCGCACTTACAAAAGTCGAGTGAGGTTTATGAAATGGGGTTAAGCGGGCATCGTAAATAACCTGGTCTATTTGTCCACCAAAAAGATTGTGCACAAATGCAGCACCGTTCGAATTCATCAATACACTTCCCTTGGATAGCAAGATATTATCGCTCACCAGCATAGGACCGTGATTAACCTCAAGAAATATATCCTGATCCATATTATCATGCAGTAGATTACAAGTAATTTGCGCTCCCTGCGCCATCCAATCGAGCCAAATCCCGGCAGAACCACCAACCCGGTAAATGTGGTTATTCCTGATTTGCACATCTACTGCCCCGTGAAATTTGATTCCCGCCATTTCTGCGCCGCTAAACAATTTCCGGATGTGTATATCATGGATGGTGTTTCCTTCAACAAGGCTAAAGGCGCAACCCATGCTTCCCACCACGCCGGTTTGTTCACAGTAGGCTATCGTGTTGTTGCGCACAATGTGCCCCCCAATGGTTCCTTTGTTCCAACCAAAAGCCAAAGCCCGGTTAATCGTTCCTACATATCCTAAAGCCGATTCGGTATCCTTGTTATCGAACTGGTCACCGTATTTGCCAAGTGCAATGCCAACGCATTTCGAGTACTGAACAGTGTTGTTCTCAATAATCCAGCCCCGGCTCCAATGCGTCCCGACAAGCCCCATTTGTTCTGCCGTTGGGGGAGCCCAGTTGGTGGCAGCATGTTCCATGATAAAGCCACGCAAGGTTATAAAATTGATAAATGGTTTATCGGGATAAAAAACGGTTGGCCGAACATTTATTTCAACGGTTTCGTTGTTGGGGTTTACATTTTTAAATTGAGCCCAAATGGTTGTAGTTGTCGAATCGGTTTCGGCCCACCACAATAGATTTTTCTCATCGGCCACTGCCATTACCTTTTCTTTTTTGGCAGCCTCCATCAGCCAGTCGCCATTCAGGTAAACCGCTCCACGATGGTATTTGCGGTCTTTCGGTGTCGGATAAAACCAATCGCCCTTGATGAGTTCACCGTAAGGATTGAATTTACCAAAGAAGCTGTTGGGTATTTTTGCTTCCCAGGTATCGTTATTCAGTTTACTCCAGTTTTGAACAAGCTCCGAGCCTTTTATCTCTACCTTTTCGCCCGGCGCTGCCTGGTAAACAATGCGCTCCGAATCGGAATTTCCACCACGTGGCGGAGTGATCTGTTCGCGGTAAACACCCGCATGAACAGTAATGATATCGCCCGGCATGGCCACATTGGCTGCCGCCTGAATGGTTTTAAAAGGCTTGGATGCCGAACCATCGTTCGAGTCGTTGCCCGTTGTAGAAACATGATATGTTGTATTCGTGGTTTGATGATTAGCAAAA
>JBBIUJ010000442.1:0-3148 GCA_037440345.1 Prolixibacter sp. | reverse complement strand
CAAAAAAAATTGATGGTGCTCATTTAATTTACTATTTTTTTCAATCTGTCTTGTCCGAAAAGAGAAAGGTATTATATTTGCAGGCTCAAAGTTTTGAGTGCTAATTGAAATTATGGCGAGGTAGCTCAGTTGGTTAGAGCGTCCCGATGTAAAATCGGGAAGGTCGCAGGATCTACATCGTATAAAAAATATTAATTGTTCTTAACGTATTGATGGCGAGGTAGCTCAGTTGGTTAGAGCGCATGATTCATAATCATGAGGTCGCGGGATCATGCCCCGCCCTCGCTACTGAAAAGGTCGTTACCATTGGGGGCGGCCTTTTTTTATTTCTTTTTTTTATAAAAATGGGTTAACTTTAAGTGAAGTTTTTGCACGATGTTATGGACTACTATGTTTACATTCTATACAGTGAGATTAGAGACCAATATTATACTGGATTCACCCATGATATTTCTACCCGACTTTTCAAACACAATTCTGGAGCAACTCCCTCAACACGCCCAGGGATACCATGGAGAATGGTCTATTCCGAGGCTTTCAAAAGTAAGCATGATGCAATACTAAGGGAAAGTGAAATAAAGAAAATGAAAAGTCGCGATTACATTATAAAATTGATTGGTCGAAATTCAGTTGGCTTGAACGTCCCGATGTGAAATCGGGAAGGTCGCGGGATCATGCCCCGCCCTCGCTACGAAACAAGGTCGTTTCTAAATGAATGTCCATTTATATTTTGGCATTCAGTTGATAAGAGCATTCCAGCCTCCCTTCAATAAACATTTCGATTTTGAATTAGACTTTTTGGCAAAATATTGATATGTTTAATCTTAATATTTCGCCATGAGTTTACCTTCAAAGATTAAAGACATCTCAAACCTCCCATCCCAATCGGAGGAGGCATTGTCAGCCGTTTTTCAACGGGACGAATATCCCAAAGGGCACCTTCTGTTCAGGCAGGGGGAGGTGTGCCGGCACATTTTCTACATTGAAAAAGGGTTGGCGCGCATCTATTACAATTCCAGTAACGGGAAGGAGATAACTGCCTGGTTTTTCGCTGAAAATAGTTTCCTGACCGCACACGACAGCTTTTATCAGCGTAAAGCTTCGCCGGCTTACTGCGAATTGCTGGAGGATTCGGTGGTTTTTTCGCTCAAATACACCGACATGGAGAAAATACTGAATGAAAACCATGAACTGGCCAAATTTGCCTTTCATACCATGTTTGAATTGGCCAAAAAGCTGACGGAGTTTATTAACGGTATCAAATTTCAGAGTGCGGAAGAGCGCTACAACGCGTTGATGCTCAATTATCCCAATATTTTCCAAAGGGCCAAGCTTGGTCATATAGCCTCATTTTTGGGGATCACCCAGGAGACACTGAGCCGGATCAGGGCAGGGAGGTGAGTGCTGGGAAGATGAGAGGTGGACTAGGACGAGGGGATGACGGGGAATGACGGAGAGACTTATGGACTGGGCGACTAAGGGAATGATGGTGGACCACTATCCGCAGTAGCATGAAGCAAATTGAGATTAGTTTATTTCGGACGGAATGGTACGGATAAGGAGAGCTGAGATCTTAGAATGACGCTCTGTTTCCATACCAAAGAATTTCCCCGGGAGCTTCATTTTTTGATATAGATCAAAAATTAGTTGTGAGCGGCTCGGTTTCTTTGCAGCATCAATAGTGATGCAATGCAAATTAAAAAAAATCAAAAGCAATACGCTGCGGCGACTTCAGAAATTAAACCAGAGGGATCGGCTAACGACTCACATGTCGTATTTATCTCGGATGATTCAGGCATAGCCGGTACTTTTGAGAACATAAAACTAAGGTTGAGCAGTGAACCAAACAGCTGTTTGACATTGATTTATTTCATTTCAGAATATCCATCCCAATCGCTTTTCAAGGCCGAACTAGATGGAGTCGGAAAGCGGTTCCCCACCCAATTGATTACCTATTATGTCTCTGACAGGAGCTTGAATCCCCTTGTTAATTCTGGGATGAATCATCAAATTCTGGAGATCGTTATCAACTGCAATGTCAGGAAGAGTATGCAATTCCAAATTATGGGAGAGGCGGAACTTGCTGAAAGGGTCGCTGAAAGGCTCAGTTTTTTGGGCATTCATTCAAATAAAATTCATTTACAAATCTTTTAAATTTAAAATCATGAAATCATTACGTTCCGTTCTTTTAGCCTTTGCGCTTATTTTACTGACAACAGGGCTGTACGCTCAAAACCAATTTGGCATTCGCCAGGGCGCTGCGGTTACGACCCTCTCCATGAAAGGAGATCTACTCGACAACACTAATGTGACATATTCCTATGTTGCGTCTGCTTTCTTTGACCTCGAATTGAACAAATCATTTGCTGTTCAGCCCGAAATTAACTATATCCGAAAGGGCCGATACAACGAAACCTCACAGTTGAATATTTCCAATCCGACCGATTTCATGCTTCATTATGTGCAGGTTCCGGTACTTCTTCAGTTCCGCGATGCAAAAACCCTTGAGCAATCAGGATCTTGCTTTTACATCAATGCAGGTCCCTATGCAGCTTTTGTCGCCGGCAACCAGACTCGTCCATCCAACTCCTTGGTGGCTCCGAAAAGCAACAAAACTGACTGGGGTGCCACGTTCGGGATTGGATATCAGACACCTATTTTTACGAAAGACATTCGTTTCGATCTTAGGTATGATATGGGACTCTCATCAATCGCCAACCAACCTGAAGATTATCATACGAAAGCATTAAGCCTTACAGTCGGTATCGCTTTGTAGCGTGAAGAGCAGACTATAATTGTGCAACATTTTTTTCTTAAAAATGCCCTGACTTTAACGTCTGGGTATTTTTGTCGATATTGGACATATTGTTAACAAAGTGTTTTGATCTCAAGGTGGAATGTTTTAACTTTGAGAGGTCTGACTAAAAATATCTAGCTATGAAAAGAGTGAATGTCATGAAATTTAGAGCTTTATTTGTTTTGGGTTTGTTGTTAATTGTCCTGACCGGATGCCCTCCACCCATGGACGATAATTCAACCCAACCTAACACGATTACTGATTCGGATGGAAATGTTTACAAGACGGTTACCATAGGCACGCAGGTTTGGATGGCAGAAAACCTGAAAACCACAAAATTAAATGATGGCT
>JBBIUJ010000441.1:0-3157 GCA_037440345.1 Prolixibacter sp. | reverse complement strand
TTGTCTGAAATAATTACGCACCTCGGAAGGTGTGACCGTCACGTTTTTGGAGATTTTTTGCTGCATCTGCTCTGTTTTCAGCTGCTCCTTGATCATATCACCCATCTCCGCTTTCAACTGGTTGATCGATTTCTTGAAATACTTCTCAACCTCTTTCTCCGAACCGATATTTTCGATGAAGTATTTTAGCCTGCGGTCCATGTTCTGGTTGATCTGGTTGTCGGTTACCACGATATTGGTATCGAGTTCGGCCTCCGCCAGCAACAATTTTTGCTCAAGCAGTTTCTCAAGTATTTCGCATTTCATATCCCCTTCGGTGGTCATTCCTTGCGCCTTCGCATCCATAACCTGCTGCTCTATGTCAGATTTCAGGATCGGATTACTTCCGACAATGGCTACGATCTGGTCCACCACTTTGTCCTGGGCACTCGAAACGAGCACTGATCCCAGGATCATTCCTGACAACAACAAACCTTTTGTCAACTGTTTTAACATATTCTTCTTATTTGAATTCCTTAATGGTAAACCTGTTTTCCCTTCTGCCTTTCTCGTATATATTTTTTTCGAGATCTTGAAGAAATTCCATTTTCCGACTGTTCAAAATTAAACTTTCTATCCGATCCTTGACGAAATCGTATGGAGCTTTTTCACCGGCCAAAATGTAATCATTGATCAAAACGAAGTAAAAATTATTTAAATCACTGAATTGGAGGAATTTGGATCGTCTCAGCATTTGTTCCGGATCATCTTTCCCTCCCGGAATACGTGCCAGAATATTGTTGAAATCGACCCATTCGTTGTTAAAATGGTCGTACTTTGATGCATACTGGAAACTATAACTCTCCAACTCACTCATTGACCGTGGACTATTCTCTGTCATCCATCGTTTGATCTGGTCGGGTTTGGCAACATTTTTAGGTATCTCTACATAAACCGCTTTAACGATGTTGTAGTCAAGTGTGAATTTCTCGGGATTGATCTCATAGTAACGGCGGATATCCTGATCAGTTAGGACAGTATCTAATTTCTGGCTAAGCAGTTGCTGCTGGTAACGGTGAATCAGTAAGGCATTGCTGTACTCCTCGATCTCTTTGGAAAGATCTTTCTGGCTTTCATCGAGATTGTCGGTGGCCATTTTCAGCAGCAGTTCTTTCTTTACCCAGCGAGTCAGGATGTCATTGACCCTGGCCAGACTGTCCGGTTTCGTCATCCCGGCAGGAAGTTGCGATCGGAGATCTTTCAGGAGGTAGGTTTTGTCATCTACTTTGGCCACATAGACCTCCTCTTTTGAACTTCGTAAATAGTTACACCCGGATAGAATCACGACTGCTAATAGCACCATGAACCTACCTGCGAATCCTTGACGATGGAAATGAAAATTTTCTGACATATCAAACTGTTCCCAGGTATAAGACGAGTAGCGGTAGAAATAAGTTGTAACTGTCTCCCACTTTTTACGGAAAATTAACAGCTCAGCTTTTTTCCCAACTATTCGCGGCTGTAATTTGGCGACTCCCTTGTTATGGTTACGTCGTGGGGATGACTCTCGGCGACCCCTGCATTGGTAATTCTGCAGAATTTGGTTTCGTGAAGTTTTTCAATGGTAGCAGCGCCGCAATAACCCATTCCGGCCCGTAATCCGCCAACTAACTGGTAGAGTACCTCATTGAGCGAACCTTTGTATGCGACCCGCGCAACGATACCTTCAGGAACAAGCTTTTTGATATCATCTTCCACATCCTGGAAGTAACGGTCTTTTGAACCCTGCTGCATCGCTTCGATGGAGCCCATTCCCCGGTAGGATTTATACTTTCTTCCTTGGAAAATAATGGTTTCACCAGGTGACTCTTCCACCCCGGCAAACAACGAACCGGCCATGACGCTCTGGGCGCCTGCTGCCAGCGCTTTGACGATATCGCCGGAGTAACGCAATCCGCCATCGGCAATAACAGGTATCCCGCTGTTTTTCAGGGCTTTCGCTACATTGTAAATCGCGGAAAGTTGTGGGATTCCAACGCCGGCGACCACACGGGTGGTACAGATGGAGCCCGGTCCGATTCCCACTTTCACCGCATCGGCGCCGGCAAAAACAAGCTCTGAAGCGGCTTCCGCAGTAGCGATGTTCCCCACGATAAAATCTTTCTCGGGATATTTGTTTTTGGCACTCCTCAACATTTCCAAAACCCCTTTCGAATGGCCGTGGGCAGTATCGATGATGATGGCGTCGACACTGGCTTTGACCAACTCATCAATCCGATCCATCGTATCGGAAGTGACCCCAACGGCAGCGGCGACCCTTAAGCGGCCTTTGGCGTCTTTGCAGGAGTTCGGTTTGTCTTTGACCTGGGTGATATCTTTGTAGGTCACGAGGCCCATCAGTTTATTGTCCTTGTCGACTACCGGAAGCTTCTCAATTTTGTATTTCTGAAGGATCTTGGCAGCCTTTTCAAGGTCGGTCGAGATATCAGTTGTGATGAGGTTTTGTGAAGTCATCACCTCTGAAATGGGACGGTTGAAATTACGTTCGAAACGGAGGTCGCGGTTGGTAACGATGCCCACCAGACGACGTTCGGCATCGATGACGGGAATTCCGCCGATTTTGAAGGTCTCCATCAGCTTAAGTACATCTCCTACCTGCTTATCTTTGGAGATGGTGATGGGGTCGAAGATCATCCCGTTTTCAGCCCTTTTGACGATATTTACCTGTTTGGCCTGCTGGTCGATGGCCATGTTTTTGTGAATGACCCCAATGCCGCCTTCCCGGGCAATGGCGATGGCCAGTTTCGATTCGGTAACCGTATCCATGGCTGCTGAAACGATCGGCGTATTGAGTTTGATGTTGCGCGAGAATTGTGATGAGATGTTGACATCCCGGGGTAACACCTCCGAATAAGCGGGTATTAAAAGCACATCATCGAAGGTTAATCCTTCGAGTACCACTTTATCTGACAGAAATGACATGGGTGTAAATTTTGGTGAGACTTTTTGTTGTGCAAAAGTACTATTTTTTTCTTTTGGGACAATCGCTCCTTGGTTCCCTTTGAGAGGCACTTAGTGACCATTTAGATTTGTATAGTTACAAACAAAAAATGTTATCAGTTCTTTGAAATATTGTGTATGTTGTTGATTTTCTTTACTTTTTGCTACTTTTTCTTTT
>JBBIUJ010000440.1:0-3164 GCA_037440345.1 Prolixibacter sp. | reverse complement strand
CCAGTCTATTGCGAAATGGAGCCTTGAAAAAGCCATGAGAGGGATAAAACGCTCATTCGAACTTGCCGTCAGCGCAGGTTACGACCTGATTCACGTCGATCCTACAGTTGACATTACCCTTGCCAAAGATGAACAAATCAGCATTGAAACGGTTGTTGAAAGAACAATAGAATTAATTGCACATTCCGAAAGCTTCCGAAGGTCTAATGGGTTTCCTGTTATTTCGTATGAAGTGGGAACCGAAGAAGTTCACGGGGGACTTGCGGATGATGCTACTTTTGATAAATTTCTCCAACTGCTTAAGGATGGATTGAGGAAAAATGGATTGGAAGATGTCTGGCCTTGCTTTATTGTTGGCAAAGTGGGCACGGATTTGCATACAACCATATTTGATGCGGACGTTGCCCGAAAGCTTACTTCCAAAGTCAAACCTTACGGAAGTCTGATTAAAGGACACTATTCAGATGATGTTTCAAATCCAGAAGAATACCCGTTATCAGGTATGGGGGCAGCCAATATCGGTCCCGAATTGACAATTTGTGAATATCTTGCACTTATCGAGTTGCAGGAAATTGAAACAAAATTATTCAAACAGGAGCGGATAGCACTGCTTTCAGACATTAAGAATAAACTCCGGAAGGAGGTATTGCAGTCGAACCGCTGGAGAAAGTGGCTACTGGCCGACGAAACCGGACGCGATTTTGAGCAACTTAACCCTGCCAGGCAGAACTGGTTGATTATGACCTGTTGCCGATACATCTGGCAATCCCCGGAGGTGGTGGTCTCAAGACATTTGCTCTACGAAAATCTAAGGAACAATGGGATTGATGCAGAGGAAATTGTACTTTCAACGATCGAGAGAAATATTGATAAATATTATACGAAATTCAACCTGGTTGGATTAAATGACTACTTGTAATGGAAAAAAAATATCAGGTACTTGCTGTCGGTGAACTAAATGTTGATCTGATTTTAAATCAAATAAAAGGGTTCCCTGAAATTGGAAAGGAAATATTGGCTGATAACCTGGCCCTTACCCTGGGAAGTTCAACAGCAATATTCGCATCAAATGTGGCTTCCCTTTCAACTTCAGTGGCCTTCCTGGGTAAGATTGGCAAAGATAGCTTTGGAAAATTGGTCAAAGAGAGTCTCTCTTCAAAAGGTGTAGATACGACTTTTATTATAGAAGATGACACCCTGGCTACCGGAATTACGGTCGTTTTGAATTATGATGAAGACCGGGCAAATGTCACCCATCCCGGCGCTATGGACCATCTGACCATACAGGACATAAGTCAGGAAATCTTGGAATGTGCTTCCCACATGCACTTCTCTTCGCTGTTTCTTCAAAAAGGAATCCAAAATGATATCGGAAGACTTTTTAAAATGGCTAAGAAATGCGGAATGACAACGTCGCTTGACACACAATGGGACCCAAATGAAGTATGGGAAGTTGATTTTAAACATATACTTCCATGGGTCGATCTGTTTTTGCCCAATGAAAAAGAGGTGTTGTTAATTACATCTTCAGATACAATAGATGAGGCCATTGAAAAGCTTCTGCCCTACCTGAATTGTATGGTAATCAAGATGGGAAATAAGGGATCCATGTTGGTTTCCAATGATTTTGATCCTGTGTTCCTTCCCGCATTTACAAACGGAGAGGTTGTAGATGCAATCGGCGCTGGCGACAGTTTCAATGCCGGATTTATTTCCCAATACGTCAAAGGGGCATCACTCCAGGAGTGCCAACGGTTTGGAAACCTGATGGGAGCAATCAATACAACCTCGGCGGGCGGAACATCTGCCTTTGATTCAAAAGGGCATATTGTCAAAACCGCGAAAGAGAAGTTTGGCCAAATAATAACTTTGGAATGAAGGTCAGGGAGAGATTAAGACAATGCCGGGCCAATAGAACTGCTATTTTGGCGACCAATTTCTACAATCTGGAAACACTTCACGCCATCCTTGCTGCGGCTTCCATTTCGCAATCCGACGTCATCCTGCAACTAACCAAAAGTTCAATTGATTATATTGGCCTGGATATGGCGGTAACCATTGCCCGGCAGGGGCTCTCAAACCACGGTGTCAACGGTTGGATACATCTGGATCATGGTAACTCTGTCGAACTGGTAAATCGTTGTTTGGATGCAGGTTTTGATTCAGTGATGATTGATGCGAGCGAACTCAGCTTTGCAGAAAATGTAGCTATCACCTCCGAAGTGGTTGAACTGGCAAAAAAATTTGGGGCACATGTGGAAGCAGAATTGGGCTATGTTCCAAAGTTGGGCCAGCAGCATAACCCGTATGGATTTACTACCGTAGATGATGCCAAACTATTTGTGCAAGAGACTGGGATTGATGCCCTGGCAATTGCCATCGGCTCAGCCCACGGCTTTTACAAATCCGAACCAAAACTCGATTTGAATCGTCTCTCAGAAATAGATGCTGCTATTGATACCATCCTGGTTTTGCATGGAAGTTCAGGAATTCCCAATAGCGTGGTTAGTAAGGCCGTTTCGCTTGGAATTTCCAAAGTCAATCTTGCGACAGAGATCAAAGACACCTACATGCATAACCTGAAGCGGGCTCTATTGGCTTCAGATGAAATTGATTTGCGCAAAACTTTCCCTGCTGCTACCAATTCGGTGATCAAACTTCTTTGTGAGAAATTCGAAATGGTTCGCCTTCACTAACATTCCAAACTAATAGATAAATTTGAAACGACCATGAGAAAATCTTTCACACAGAAGGATGATTATTGGGAGTTCTATCTGGCAACTAAAAAACTAAATTATAAACAGATGAAAAAAAGATCAATTGGCGTACTAAGCTTTATTTGTATTATTCTGATAAGTAATGCCAGACTGTATAGTCAAAACATCGGATTGGTAGATGTCAGGCATGTTCAAAATGTTTTAACGGTCGGCGGCCCTGATGCCGATGTTTCAGGTTTTACCTCCGAGGCCATCCAGATTGCTTTGGATGCAGTGAAAACAAGGGGAGGCGGAAGTATTAAACTTAGTCCGGGTATATACAAGATTATCAGGCCTGTTCGTCTCCCTGACAATACTTCGCTGACAGGATCCGGGAGCTCAACAATTTTGAAAAAATGTGACGGGTTTAGGACCAGTTTTATTGTCGATGCTGATTGGGGTATGTTA
>JBBIUJ010000439.1:0-3174 GCA_037440345.1 Prolixibacter sp. | reverse complement strand
CGACAGAATGCGGCTTAGTTTCCCATCAGAAAGTGTGGATGCTCTTTGGGCCTTCTCACCGTTCACCCAAAGTTGGCGAAACTCGGCTAACCTGCCGCCAACTACAGGTATATCGGCTACCCAGATCTTTCCTGCGGCCTCCTTCGGTAACCCCGAAGGTGTTTTTCCGGCTTTCTGCCAGTTTCTAACCTGCACGCCACCGCTAATAACTGTTTTCGCCCCTTCTGCGGCAATCACGGAGGTAGGAGAGTCGTCAGTACCCGAATCTTCCGGTCTGAAAAGCAACGGTTCCTCGAGACGGTAGATGCCATCCTCCAAAACGATCCGGATTCCTCCACTGATGGAAGGATCGTGGAGACGACGAAGTTCCCTCGCCTGCCTTTGTGCCATATTAATGGTTGCCAGCGGCAATTCCCTGGTTCCAGGATTGTTGTCATTTCCCTTCGGAGATACCCTGATCTCCTTGTCGAGGCCATAATTGTATTTGCCGAATCCCTGGAGTTCCCAATTGGATGGAACAGGGATTGTGGTCCATTTTCCGGAGTTCATGCCGGAGGTGCAGAAAAAATCCCATTTAACAGGCTGGTCACATCCCTTTCCGGAGAGGTACTGAATCTCTGTTTTCTGGGCTAGTGATCGCATGCTGAACAGAGTCACAACAAAGAAAAAAATGGAATATTTTAATAGGACAGTGTTCATAAGAATGTAAATATTACTGTTTGAAAAGGTGCATAAACGGTTTTTCGCAAAAAGTCTGATGGTTCGTTTCTAATTGTTAGCGGGTATGTGTGATTTTGGATGAATAATCCCAAATTATATGAAAAGGTTTTTATCATTCATCCTTTCAATCATTACTAAACCCTTAATATATATATTGTTTTATCTATGGTAACGTTTACAAAAATAGCTTCTGTTTTTCGTTTTCCAAAATATTATCAGCAATTAAAAAAATAAAATAATTTACACTAGCAACTATTGCTGTGGTAATTGAATTTAGCTAATTTTGTAAAAAATAAAATTAGCAATGGAATTGTTTAAATCAATGAATACTGAGAGCCAAAAGAGCTCTTCAACCGCTTCTAAGGATGTTGCCGAAAAGGTGAAATGTTTGATCATTGGATCCGGACCGGCTGGCTATACAGCCGCTATCTATGCTTCCAGGGCCAATCTGAAACCCGTTTTGTATGAGGGATTACAGCCTGGTGGCCAATTAACTACCACCACCGAGGTTGAAAATTTTCCGGGATATCCGAAAGGGGTAACGGGTCCTGTTATGATGGAAGATCTGAAAACCCAGGCCATTAGGTTTGGAACAGATGTCCGCTGGGGACTCGCGACAGCAGCAGAATTTGGCAGCCATGGACATATTGTTACCATTGATGGCTTGCATGTGATAGAGGCTGAAACTGTTATCATTGCTACCGGCGCTGAAGCGCAATATCTATCTTTTCCCCGGTAGAAAAAGTATGCAGGATCAGGTGTTTCTGCCTGTGCCACCTGTGATGGATTCTTCTACCGGGGAAAAGATGTCGCCGTTGTAGGCGGAGGAGATACGGCTTGTGAAGAGGCAATTTACCTGGCTGGTTTGTGCCGTAAAATATATCTTGTTGTGCGCCGCGACCAGCTTCGTGCTTCCAAGGTGATGCAGGAGAGGGTCTTTAAAACGAAAAATATTGAAATCCTATGGAAACATCAGACCAAGGGTCTTACCGGTCAGATGGTGGTTGAGGGCGCCGTATTTATTAAGAATAAAGGAGAAGCCAACGAAGAGACTGTTACAATCCCAATTGATGGGTTCTTTCTGGCCATCGGCCATGTACCGAACTCCGGCATTTTCAAGCATCAGCTCGAGACCGATGAAGTAGGCTACATCAAGACTATAGGAAACAGTTCGATGACCAATATCGACGGGGTATTTGCCTGCGGCGACGTCATGGATCCACACTACAGACAGGCTGTAACAGCTGCCGGTTCGGGTTGCAAAGCGGCAATCGATGCGGAACGCTATTTATCCGAGAAGCACTGAAATTGTTTGAAGGGTTTGAAAAGTTTGGAATGTTTGAAGGGTTATCATTCCACAACATTTTCTTTCCTCCCCTCGACTATGCTCAGGGACCCGTATCTTTTCAAACATTTTTGTAACCAAAACTGCTTTGAAAAGGTACAATTCAAAAAAACAAAAATTATATAAGCATGTCACACAAAAATTTGTCGTTCGACACAAGGGCTATTCACGTTGGTGAGGGCGCAGAATTTCTGGAAGGAAGCAAAAACGAAGTAGTTGCGCCAATTTATCTATCCTCCACATATGCCCGCAAAGAGGTTAAGAATCCGGGATTTTTCCAATATTCGCGTAGCCAGAACCCCACCAGGTTCGCACTTGAACAGAGGTATGCCTCACTGGAAGAGACGAACTACGGTCTTGGTTTCGCCTCAGGTCTGGCAGCGGAAGCAGCCCTTTTATTCGCCCTGCTGAAACCGGGTGACCACGTGATAGGATTCGATGACCTGTATGGCGGTACAAAAAGATTGTTCCACCAATGGGAAGAAAACTACGGCGTGACTGTATCTCTGGTGGATGCATCGGTACCAAAGAATGTGGAGGATGCCATATTGCCGCAAACAAAACTAGTTTGGCTTGAGTCACCCTCCAATCCATTGTTGAAAGTTTGTGATATCAAGGCCATCGCTGATATTGCCCATCGACGTCAACTTCTTGTGATTGTGGATAACACCTTCCTCTCTCCCTATTTTCAGAAACCCGCTGCTCTAGGTGCTGATGTAGTGGTTCACAGTATAACCAAATACATTGCCGGACACAGCGATGTGATAGGTGGGGCCATCATGCTCAATGACAAGGCTTTATATGAAAGAATCAAATTTTGTCAAAATTCACTTGGCGTGGTTCCTTCTCCATTTGACTGTTACCTGGTACTCAGAGGTTTGAAAACATTGTCTCTTAGAATGGAAAAGCATCAATCCAATGCCCTGGCAATTGCAACCTATCTCGAAAATCATCCCAAAGTGGCTCGGGTGTACTATCCAGGATTGAAAAGCCACCCGCAATACGAAATAGGCCTTCGTCAGGCGAGTGGTTTTGGAGGAATGATCTCTTTCGAAATTGCAGGAGGGGAGAAGGAGGCGGTCCTGTTCCTTGAGAGCCTGAACTTTTTA
>JBBIUJ010000438.1:0-3175 GCA_037440345.1 Prolixibacter sp. | reverse complement strand
TCTTGGTTCGCCCTTTATGACCCTCTCCTTTATGGCTTTGCTGGTGATCCCGCACCTGAAACTGAGTGATAAGGGATTGTTTGACGGGGACAGGTTTGAGTTTGTGGGGTGAAAAAGAAATAGTTCATTTATACATCGCATTTAAGGGAACGACTCTTAGAGGCCAGTTTTATCCTGGTTACCCCGGGCATACCATAAAAGGGGTATTGCCGGGGAATGGGGGAGTTTGTATATTCGGTAATATAGCCGTTGGGCGTAATTTTCAAGACGCTTTTAACTTCAAAAAGTGTACCTTTATTTTTACCCATTGAGTATGAGAATACCACATCCAATACCGTATCAAGGAAGTAAAAGAAACTTAGCAGATCAAATACTAAGATTCTTTCCCTCAAAAGTTGATAGACTAATTGAACCATTCGCTGGTTCAGCTGCAATAACAATTGCATCTGCCTATTATTTTAAAGCTGAAAAATTTATCCTTAATGATATTAATAGCCCCTTAATTGCATTATGGAATACAATTGTTAATAACCCTAAATCGATAATTAAAGAGTACTATGATATTTGGCATGGACAACTTGACAATAATGAAGACTATTATTATAACATAAGAAACTTATTTAATAAAACAAAGAGTCCAGAATATCTCCTTTATCTACTCGCGAGGTGTGTCAAAGCTGCTGTTAGGTACAATATTTACGGTGAATTTAATCAAAGCCATGATAAAAGAAGACTTGGAAGAAATCCAGAGTTAATGCGGGAGGATATTATTGGGGTTTCGCAACTACTTAAAAATAAAACTTCATTTTACTCAGCTGATTTTTCAGAAATACTCGACTTAGCGAACTCGACAGATCTTGTATATTTAGACCCCCCCTACCAAGGAACAGGACTTAATGGTGGCTTCAACTACGCCGGAAATATTGAATTCGAACATTTCCTACTTTCATTGCAAGAATTAAATGCACGAAATGTTCCTTTCATTTTGAGTTTTGATGGCAGAACTGGACTAAAGACATATGGACCGCCTTTACCAGAAAATCTACAATTATTAAAACTTGAAATCAATGCCGGAAGATCATCTCAAGCAACTTTATTAAACAGGAAAGAGATCACTTATGAAGCTCTTTATCTTTCTCCTGCCCTGTTAGAAAGAATAGACATTAATAAGATAATTAAAAATAATGTCCCCCAAAGTGAACTTCTCCATGAAAAAGAAAGAATCTGAATATCCAAAAGAATTTCTTGAGTATATAAAATTAATCAAGAATAAGCGAGCTAAAATTGTAATTGATCACATAATTCAGAACGGATACATTACAACTGAAGAATTAGAAAAGAAATACAACTACAAACATGCTCCGCGAGCTGCACGCGATGTGAGAGAAACTGGAATTCCGCTAATTACTTACAGTATTAAATCTGAGGATCAAAAATCTATAGCAGCGTATAAATTTGGTGACCTTTCCAAACTACAAAGAAGCAGAATTGGGGGCAGAGTTGTTTTTCCAAAAGAATTCAAAACAAAGCTTTATTCATCCGCCAAACATAAATGCCAAATATGTAATGGCGATTTTGAAGAAAGGTATCTACAAGTTGACCATAGAGTTCCATATGAAGTAGCGGGAGATACATCTCATGCTGAAAGGAATATTAAAGACTTCATGCTTTTATGCGGGTCTTGTAATAGAGTAAAATCGTGGAGCTGTGAGCACTGCGGTAATTGGCATGAAGACAAAAACGAAGATGCTTGCCTATCTTGCTACTGGGGAAATCCAGATAATTATAATCATATTGCTCTTAATAATATTCGCAGGATTGATGTCCAATGGTCAAATGAAGAAGTGGACTTTTACGACCAGCTAAAAGATGTAGCAAGTAAAAATAAAATCTCTTTACCCGAAATGATTAAAAAAATAATTTCGAAAATGGAGACAAAAAAATAAAACTGCGCCAAATATGGGTTGCTTTGCGCAAGCGGGGCTGACGAATAAGCTTCAGCGGTAGTAATTCTAATCGTCTTCAGCTTGGAGCGACAGTAATACTAATTCCCCGCCCGTGCAAAGCCCCTGCCCGTTAGTGGCAACCTCACAAACGGCACAATCAATGAAGTTTTGGGAATTAACATCAGCGTTTAGAGAAGAATCGAATGTCATTGTTCAAGTTCTTAAACAGGACAAGTGGAAGAATTATTTTGACAATTATAAACGACTTGAAGAAATAATTCAAAAACAACAACGGAACATTTTAGACGAAGAATTGCCTTTTGATTTATGTTATGAAGTAGCAGACAAAAGCAAAAGATAATATTGGCTTGCATTTGAAGCAAAGCCACAGGTTCTTTACAATTACAGACCGGACATTGAAGATTTAGAACGACTTCTTCCAAGTGAAATTTTGATACGCTTCGGCGGTGACAAAATTGAAGAAGCGCATGAATATAGTTACACTAATGTTCAACCAAGACAAATCAATGGCTTTGCTGAAGTTATTGGTAGTTACAATTTAACTTCTGTGGGATTACTTTTTGTAATGCGCACTGAAAACAGCAAGCTTCCGGATAATTGCATCATATCGACAATGGACGACTCAAAAAAATGGAGAGTTAAAAGAGAAGATAAGACATGGGTTGACCCGCACTCTGCCTGGGAAAAATTGCAGGCACAAAAGAAACAAAACATTGTTCATTATTTAATCGACGGTATTGGTCATAATGAAAAGGCAAAGCCTGGCGAACTTCTGAAGTTGAGTGAATAACACGGCAGCCGCTTACATTGCATGGCAATATGGCGGGGGATGCCACGTACAACCGGGTCTGTCTCCAAAACCGTGACTGGTCAACAGTCAAAACCCTTTGAAATTCAACGCTATGTAATTATATTTTACCCCGGTTAATTTTTAGCACCCTGCTAATCCGAAGCGCTATTGGTGAAAGACCCGGGTTTTCTGTGATACACAACAGACAGTCAATCAGTTAGCATTCATATCATCATCCATCCAGGTTTCCCTGGCTCACAAACTATTCATTTTCAAGTCATAACCGTACTATGGTTTGGAATCCTTCGGGAATTCTTCGGGTTTTCATTGGGAATCCTCCAGTAATTTGCGAAGGATTGTCGAAGGAGTCCCGAAGGAGTCCCGAAGCAGGTTACAGGATGGGTATACTGTCTTATAC
>JBBIUJ010000437.1:0-3193 GCA_037440345.1 Prolixibacter sp. | reverse complement strand
ATGATCATCTCAACCCTGTTTTTATCAACGCCCGGGATCAGGCTCCTGGTTTCGCGATCGACCGAGATCAATTGTTGATGAATCCGGTGAAAATCATTGAGTGGAAAGGTCGAAGATCTCCGGATGGTTGCATCCGGAATCTTTGCTTCGAGGATATCCATCAGGGTATCGAACGCGCCGGAACATCCCACCAGGATCCTTGGTTGGTACAGTTTGCATATTTTGTCCAGCTCTTCCAGATGACTTTCGAACCATTTTTCCACCTGTCCAATCTCCGGTAGGGTAGGAGGATCGGACATTGGGAATAGTTCCAGTACCCTGGCAATGCCAATATTGAAGCTTTTTTTCCAAATAATCCGCTCTCCTTCAGCCAGGATAAATTCGTTGCTGCCACCTCCTATATCGAGAACGAGGTATTTTTCCTGCAAAGGAGGAAGTGAATTGACAGTCCCCCTGAAAATGTATCCAGCCTCTTTGTTACCATCGATCACCTCGAGGTTCCAGCCAAACTGTTGCTTTACCATTTCCGAAAATTCATCCCTGTTGGCAGCTCCGCGAATGGCAGAAGTGCCAATTACCCGTACCCGGGATGTTCGATATTTTCGTATGTTTTTTTCATGAAGAGAGAGGGCTTTTAACCCTCTCTCCATTGCTTCCGGGAGCAATTTTTCTTTGTGTATTCCACCGCGCCCCATCTTGACAGCTATCCGCTCTTCATGCAGTACCCTGAAGGTTCCTGATTCAAAACATTCGGCAATCAGCAGGTTGCAGGTATTGGTACCGAGGTCAATTACTGCATTTATGATTTGTAGGTCAGCCATTTGCCCAACTCCTTCCAGGATGTTTTTTTACCATACATGAGAATTCCGGTTCTGTATATTTTCCCGGCCACCCAAACCAAACCGACGAATGTTATAATCAGCAGAACCATGGACAGAATCAATTGCCATGCGGGTACACCAAATGGGATGCGTGCCATCATAACCACAGGAGAGGTGAACGGTACCATGCTGAACCAAAAGGCAACAGGGCCCTCGGGATTTTTTATAGCACTCATCATGACCATGATAGCCAGAATAATTGGCAGCATAATAGGCAGGGTAAACTGCTGGGCATCCTCAGGTGAATCAACGGCCGAACCGACTGCAGCGAACAGTGAACTGTACAACAGATATCCACCGATAAAGAAGAAGACGAAACAACCAATGATGAGCGGGAAATTGACGGAGCCCAGCATACCAAGAATATCCTGCATTTTATCCAACTGCTCGGGTGTATTTGCCTGGGCCATCGCTCCCGACTGGGCCATCATGTCCTGTGCCGTTGAAGCGTGCTGGGCGCCGGGCATCAATCCTTTGGCCCCTGAAATGATGGCAACGCCAAGCACGATCCAAATAGCCAGCTGTGTCAAACCAACCAGGGCAATCCCGACAATTTTGCCCATCATCAAGTCAAAAGGTTTAACGCTGGAAATGATCACCTCTACGATACGGCTCTGTTTCTCTTCCATGACCCCCTGCATCACCATCATCCCATACATTATAATAAACATATAGATGACAAGTCCAAAAATATAGCCCAAAGCCATCCCAATCTCGGTAGAGCTTTTCTTCGCTTCACCGCTTTCGCCCAGTTTAATGGTATTGACGGTGATGGGAGTTTTTGTGGCCTTGATCTGTGCCTCCAGGTCCTGAATTCCACTTTTTTTGATCACTTCGGCCATCTTCTCTTTTTCAATAATTGCCCTGATCTTAATCTGGATCTGGTTCTTTACGTCAAAAGGGATATTGCTGGTTGAAATAAGCTGCACAGTTTTTGTAATCAGCACATTGGACTGGATCACAAGCATGGCGTAAAAGTCTGTGGCTTTAAGGTTGTCTTTGATTTTGTTGTATTCGTCCTCCGGGATGAATTTGTACTTGGTGTAGTCGTTGCCTTCAAGTTGTCCCAACAGAATGGTCGAACCATCGTATACCGCAATGGTCCTTACTTTGGTGTCGTCCTGCGACATAAAGTAGGCAGGGAGGATAAAAAAAGCGGCCATCAAAGCCGGCATCAGGATGGTCATGATAATGAATGATTTTTTCCTGACTCGTGTGGTGTATTCTCTCGAGAGAACCAATCCTATTTTACTCATGGTGTTGGGTTAAGCGTTTTGTTTGACAACTTTGATAAATACCTCATTCATACTTGGAATCAGCTCGTTGAATGAGACAATTTCGACATGTTCTACCAGATCTTTGATCAGGGAACCGGAGGTGCTGCCATTGAGGAACTGTATTTTCAGGCTGTTTGTCCTGCCCGATTCATCGTGGGCGAGGATGGAATATTTATTTCCGAATTCGTTCGCAATTTTGGCAAAATCACCTTTGTACGCGACATCGAATATGTTTGATTTGTATTTTTCACGGATGTTGAGGGTAGGACCATCCAGTATCTTTTTTGATTTATCAATTAAGGCAATGTGATCACAAAGCTCCTCTACGGATTCCATGTTGTGGGTAGAAAAGATGATGGTTGCCCCCTCTTTCTTCATCCGGAGAATCTCCTGTTTCATCAATTCTACATTGATTGGGTCAAAACCGGTAAAGGGTTCGTCGAAAATCATCAGCTTTGGTTTGTGAAGCACCGTACAGATAAACTGAACCTTTTGCTGCATCCCCTTGGAGAGCTCCATTACTTTTTTGTCCCACCACGAAATGATCTCGAATTTTTCGAACCAGATTTTTAGTTCACGCATGGCCTCTTTTCGGGAGAGCCCTTTTAGCATACCCAGGTACAATGCCTGTTCGCCGACTTTCATCTTTTTGTATAACCCACGCTCTTCGGGCAGGTATCCGATCTGGTAAATGTCATCGGCTTTCATTTTGCGGCCTTCGAACCAGATGGTACCACTATCGGGGGCAGTAATCTGGTTGATGATGCGGATCAAGGTCGTTTTGCCCGCACCGTTTGGTCCTAACAATCCGAAGACGGAACCCTCCGGGACGGAGATGGAAACTTCGGATAACGCTTTAAAATTGGAAAACGATTTTGAAACTTCTTGCGCTGAAAATAGATCCATGCTTTCTGAAAGTTTTGGTTAATATCGATTGAACGAAGATAACTATTAGTATTCATTTCGGAATTATGTTACAGGATCAAAAGATAAGGATAAAGGAAAAAGGATAAAGTAAAAAGGATAAAGTCAAAA
>JBBIUJ010000436.1:0-3220 GCA_037440345.1 Prolixibacter sp. | reverse complement strand
TCGCTTTACCCCGGGCTACAATACTGGTCATCCCTAACGGGATTACAGCGCAAAATGGGAGTCGCCTTTGCCTCTCTTCGACCCTTCCCCCTTGGCTCCGCTCGGGAACCAATCCTTTCGGACTTAAATTCGTACGCTTTCAACTCTCATTTCTCAACTCTCAACTTCGCCTCCTCGTCCCCGTCGTCCTAGTCGTCCTAGTCATTCCAGTCCCCAAGTCCCTTGGTCTTCCCAGTCGTCCCGGTCGTCCTAATAAAGGAACCCAAACAACCACAAGGGCACTACATTCCCCTCGCCCATTTCAATCATATCCGCGGCTGCGAAACAATTTTCACCATCGGTTTGCGTGTATTTTCCTCCAATGACAAACTCAAATTGATCGTTCACCCGAAAATCGAGCGACTTGGAGGATTTAACACTATTCTGGTAACCGACCTGGTTGTAAAAGAAGGTGGTGCGCAGATTTCTGTTGTTGATGTTATCGGGGGCAATGATGTGGAGCAGATTGGTATTGTGAAGATAGACTACTTCAGGTTTTTGAAGCTGACCGTTGTTTCCGTTTTCAAAAAGAAGGTCAATCAGCCTGGCATCCTTAAGGTAGTTGAGATAATTCAGCACGGTCGTACGGGAGGTCTCAATTTCGGCGCTTATTTTGCTGACATTGGGCGAGAAAGGCATTTGAGCACCAATCAATTGCAAAAGTTTTCGTAATTTGGGCAGATATTTTAACTCGATCTGGTTGAGATAGGTTACATCAATCTCAAGTGCCAGGTTGATATGGCGCAATAGACTTTCGCTGTAAAATTCGTGATTCCTTATAAAATAGGGATAATATCCACTTTTCAGGTACTCGGGGAAATAAGCCAAAGGGCGCACATCTCGGATGATATCAGGAACAATATCTTTGTGCCTTACCAGGATATCGGTAAAAGAAAGTTTGCTGAAATTGTTGCCCGACCTGTAGTTCAGAAATTCGCGGAATGAAAGACCTTCTAGATGATAAATATTGGCAATCTCTTTCAAATTGTTATCGCCTTCGAAAATCCTTAAAACAGGCGAGCTACTGAAGATGAGCTGCAAACCGGGAAGTTCATCGTAGCACTGACGCAATTCGTTCGACCAATCGGGGTATTTGTGGATTTGATCCAACACCAGAACCTTTCCTCCACGTTTGTAAAACTCGTCTGCAAAAGAAAAGATACGTCTCTTGGAGAAGTAAAAGTCGTTTAGGTTTACATATAGGCAATCGCGCGAATCGCCATACTTTTCACGGATAAAGTTGAGCAGAAAGGTTGTCTTCCCGACGCCGCGAAACCCCTTGATGCCGATAATCCTGGCGCTCCAGTCTATTTCATGGTAGAGCTCCCGGACTATCCAATTATCGCCGGCATTGACCAAAAGTTTATGCGATTCGAAAAAATGTTCCACCTCAAATTTGTTTCAAACAACAAAAATAAGCAGAATTTAAAGATTAATGTAATCTCTATATGACAATTTTGACGAATGAGTGCTATTTATACTTGTTAAAAATAAAAGTGACTAGGGTGAACTAGAGTGAGCTAAAGTGACTAAAGTACTTGCACCATTTGCGGGAATAATGTTAGCAGGCTATATCGCTCAGCGACATTATATAGTTAGAATGAATACTGATTATCAACAACATTGCCTGTCAGGGCATTAATATCTGATGAATTCACCACATGAAAAAAGTGCCTAAAGTTCGGAGTTCCCCCAACTTTAGGCACTTTAGTCACTTTAGTCACTTTAGTTCACTTTAGTTCACTTTAGTTCACTTTAGTCACTCCCTAATTGGAGTTCATAGATATAATAAACTCTTCATTCGAATTGGTTTTAGACAAACGATCCCTAACAAACTCCATAGCTTCGACCGAGTTCATGCCGTTAAGGAAATTGCGGAGAACCCAAATCTTGTCGAGCATCGCTTTTTCAAGCAGCAGGTCTTCGCGACGGGTACTGGAGGCCAGAATATCGACAGAAGGGAATACACGACGGTTCGACAGTTTGCGGTCGAGCTGCAACTCCATGTTTCCTGTTCCCTTGAACTCTTCAAAGATTACATCATCCATTTTGGAACCGGTATCGGTTAGGGCCGTGGCCAAAATGGTAAGCGAACCTCCCTCTTCGATGTTACGGGCAGCTCCGAAGAAGCGTTTGGGTTTGTGCAATGCATTGGCGTCTACACCACCCGAAAGTACTTTACCCGAAGCCGGTGCTACGGTGTTGTAGGCACGGGCCAGACGAGTGATTGAGTCCAGCAGGATAACAACATCGTGACCACACTCTACAAGCCTTTTGGCTTTTTCGAGTACCATGTTGGCAATGCGAACGTGACGTTCTGCAGGCTCGTCGAAGGTAGAGGAGATCACCTCAGCGTTGACACTTCTTGCCATATCAGTTACCTCTTCAGGACGTTCGTCGATCAACAGGATGATCATGTATACTTCGGGATGGTTGGCTGCTATTGCATTGGCTATGTCTTTCAGCAACATGGTTTTACCCGTCTTTGGTTGCGCGACAATCAAGCCACGCTGTCCTTTCCCGATAGGGGCGAACATGTCGACCACCCTGGAGGAGATGCTGCTGGCTTTCCCGGCGATGTTGAATTTTTCGTCCGGAAAGAGGGGTGTAAGGTGTTCGAATGGCACCCTGTCGCGGATATACTCCGGACTACGGCCATTGATCTCAACCACTTTGACCAACGGGAAATATTTCTCACCCTCTTTGGGCGGGCGGATGATACCGTGAACCGTATCTCCTGTTTTCAGACCAAACAATTTGATTTGCGACTGGGATACATAAATATCATCGGGTGAAGTCAAATAGTTATAATCTGAAGAGCGCAGGAATCCATACCCCTCCTGCATGATCTCCAGCACACCTGTCTGGTTAATCACTCCCTCGAAATCATATGATTTTTCCGCCTCTTTTACTTCAATCTGTTTTGGTTGCGATGGCTGTGGTCCAATCCCATTTTTCGGACCAAACTGTGGGTTTGGCGTGAACTCCTTTTTCTGAAGGTTCTTAATGATAGGGGCTCTTTTCTCCTCCTGCCGGGATTCAGGTGTTTCACCTTCTCCCTTCACAAGTGGGTTTGCCTCAGGCTCTTCACCCTCAACGGGAGCAGTTACGACTGAACTTACTGAGAGGATTGCAGATTCACTGCGTAAAACACGGGGTCTGCGTTCTTTGTGCTGGATCG
>JBBIUJ010000435.1:0-3222 GCA_037440345.1 Prolixibacter sp. | reverse complement strand
CAACTGGGGCGCCAACCATGGGGCCATCAGTTACGGACACATCGGCGCCGACCTGATCTCGCTGGCTTCGATGCTTAGGATCCCGGTTTGCATGCACAATGTGGAGGAGGGCAAAATTTTCCGTCCAGCCTCCTGGGGCGCCTTCGGAATGGATAAAGAGGGATCCGACTACCGCGCATGCGATACTTATGGTCCAATCTACGGGAAAACAAAATAATTGACAATTGACAATTGACAATTGACAATTGGAATTTGTGTAAGTATCATTATTTTAGGATAATAGTTTGATTTTATTAACAAATGAGCCGGGAGGTAAGACACCTTCCGGTTTTTTTGTGCGCTATTTCAGATAACTTAAGTCTTCATTTTTCGTTAAAGAAGTTTTTAGGTGTGTAATTGTCAATTTTCAATTGTCCATTGTCAATTTTGAATTGTCCATTGTCAATTGTTTAAAATTATTGGATGGGTTCGAAATTCTCTGTAAGTCAGTCTGTTTTTACAAAGGAAAGTGTTCTGAAAGATTATTATACCGTCTTTCTTAGCCGGCAGTTGAGTGTCATTGGAAGGAAAGAGGTCCATCTTGGCAAGGCGCCGTTTGGAATTTTCGGAGATGGGAAGGAACTGGCACAGATAGCCTATGTGAAATGCTACCGCGATGGAGACTGGCGTTCGGGGTACTATCGCGACCAGACTTTTATGCTGGCGGCTGGAATGATGACTCCAACGGAATTTTTCTCTCAGCTGTATGGGGATACCAACACTGTCAATAATCCATCTACCGGAGGCCGAAACTTCAATAACCACCATTCGACTGCAAACATATCATCCTCAGGAGAGCTGAGGGAGCTTGCATCGATGAAGAATTCTGCTGCAGATCTTTCTCCAACCGCCGGACAAATTCCCCGGCTCCTGGGGCTGGCCCAGGCCTCCAAACTCGTCAGGGACCATCCCGAATTTGCACCCCATACGGCAGGCAAAATTACCGGTGATGAGGTAGCATTTGGCTCAATCGGCGAATCCAGTACCTCCGAAGGGATGTTTTTCGAAACCATCAATGCCGCCTGTGTGCTCCAGGTCCCTTTGGCCGTGGCCATTTGGGACAATGGATATGGAATCAGTGTGCCTGTTGATTTGCAGACGGCGAAGGGCAGCATATCAAAGGCATTGAAGGGATTTGAATCAGAAGGGAACGATCTGGGTTGTAAAATATATTCCTGCAAAGGGTGGGACTATGCTTGTATGGTCAAAACATTTGAGGAAGGAATTGCCCTTTGCCGGTCAAAGCATCAACCGGTCATATTTCACATTGACGAACTTACACAGCCATTGGGACATTCAACTTCCGGTTCACATGAACGATACAAAAGTGCTGAACGTTTGCAATGGGAACAGGATTTTGATGCCATCGTGAAATTCAAAGAGTGGATCCTCAGTGAGGGATATGGCACCGCGGATGATTTGGCAAGGCTGGAAGATGAGGCATTGAGGGAAGCCCGTGCTGCCCGCGACCTGGCCTGGACCAATTACATCGCCGGATTTGAAGAAGAGAGTGTCGGCTTAAAAACGGTTGTCAGTTCCATTTCGAACAGTTATGATCCTCTTTCTACAAAATCAGCCGAGTTAAAGGCATTGTTAAAAGCAGCATATCCTACCAGAAAGGCATTGATCAGGTTCGCTAAATCCCTGCACAGAACAATCGCAGGAAATACCGCTCTAAAAGAACAGGATCAGCAATTGGCCGCCTGGATAAAAACTTCAGAAGAGATCGGAGAGCGACTTTTCAGCATTCCCCGGTCGGAAGGTTCGGCAAAAATTTCTACCGCTGATATTGTTAAAATTGAATACAGCAATGATCCATCCTGGGTAACCGGCTCTGAGCTGCTGAACAAGAATTTTGACCTACTGCTGCAAAAATATCCATTGATGGTCTCCTTCGGGGAGGACACAGGTGTTTTGGGAGGGGTCAACCAGGAGACAAAAGGGTTGTCAGAGAAATTCGGACTTCATCGTGGTTTCGATACCGGGATACGCGAGACGACCATTATCGGACAGGGGATCGGATTGGCATTGAGGGGATTCAAACCAATTGCCGAGATACAATACCTTGATTATCTTATTTATGCACTTCCGACGCTGGCAGATGATCTCTCCACCCTGAATTACCGTACCTGTGGCCGGCAGATTGCACCACTCATTATACGTACCCGCGGACATCAACTGCAAGGCATGTGGCATTCAGGTTCCCCTATGAGCATGCTGCTTGGTTCGATGCGGGGTATTCATATTTGCGTACCTCGAAACATGACGCAGGCAGCAGGATTTTACAATACCCTGCTCAAGGGGGAGGAACCAGCTTTGGTGATCGAACCTTTGAAAGGATACTATGTTCGTGAAAAATTACCAGAAAACATCGGAGAATATTGCATCCCGCTTGGCATTCCGGAAATTCTACTGGAAGGCACTGATTTAACTTTGGTCACTTATGGCTGGAATGTGACCATAGCTATGGAAGTATGTTCCATACTAAAATCTACTGGCATCTCGGTAGAATTGATTGATGTTCAGACTCTTTCGCCTTTTGATACGGGACACCTGATTACTGCATCCCTTCAAAAAACCAATCGTTTGGTCTTGTTGGATGAAGACGTACCCGGTGGAGGAACCGGATATATGCTTCAAAAAATATTGGAACAAAAGGAGGCTTTTTATGCCCTGGATGAGCAACCTCTGGTGATCTCTGCCCGTGACCACCGCGGCGCTTACGGTACAGATGGGGAGTATTTCTCCAAACCGAATGTGGATTCGGTGCTGGAGGCAGTGGTTGGGATGATGAGAGGAAATGGAAATTAAAAATTACAGATTACAAATTATCTCTTATTAATAGCCTAGCGCGTCCATCAATTTCTCATTCAATTTCCGGTTCTTTCCTTTAAATGGGTGACAGTGTATGTGGATGGCGGGGTTAAAGTTTAATTCAATAATGGTATAATTGTTATCTGTTGCTTCATGGGTGTGATTCAAAATAATCATATCCAGACCGGTAATCTTTACATTTAGGGCCGAAGCCGCTTTTACAGCAATTTGTTTGTAGGAATCGGGTATTTCATCTGTGAAATCGATGCTATCGCCACCCGTGCTGATGTTCGAATTTTCGCGCAGGAACACCACTTCTCCGGATTCCGGTACATAATCGAAATCCTTTTGCTGTGACTTTAGGAATAT
>JBBIUJ010000434.1:0-3241 GCA_037440345.1 Prolixibacter sp. | reverse complement strand
GGTGATTGGCCAGAATGAGGCGATAGCGGCAGTTTCTGATGCCGTCCGGCGTTCAAGGGCCGGCTTGCAGGATGAGAAACGGCCGATCGGCTCCTTTATCTTTCTGGGAACCACTGGTGTGGGCAAAACAGAGCTGGCAAAAGCATTGGCTGAATACCTCTTCGACGATGAGAACATGCTTACCAGGATCGATATGTCTGAATACCAGGAGAAATTTTCAGTGACCAGACTGATAGGATCACCTCCGGGATATGTTGGCTACGACGAAGGCGGCCAACTAACGGAAGCCGTACGCAGAAAACCATACTCTGTACTGCTTTTCGACGAAATAGAGAAGGCCCATCCCGATGTTTTCAATGTACTGTTGCAGGTACTGGACGATGGCAGGCTCACCGACAACAAAGGGAGGACGGTCAACTTCAAAAACACCATCATCATCATGACCTCCAACCTTGGATCCCACCTGATCCGCGAGCGGACTGAACAGATGACAGATTTAAACCGGAGAGAGGTCATGGAAGATCTTCAGGGTGATTTGATGGATCTTTTAAAACAGACCATACGGCCTGAGTTTCTCAACCGGATTGACGAAGTGATTGTATTTGCACCTTTGAACAGGGAGGAGATCCGCCAGATTGTCAAGTTACAATTTGAAATGGTCGTTCAGCGTCTCGTCAAAAGCGGATACCAGGCAAGAATGACGGAGGCTGCCATCGACTGGATGGCTGAGACCGGTTATGACCCGCAATTCGGAGCACGCCCGGTTAAAAGGATGATGCAGAAATATTTACTCAACGATTTATCCAAAGAGATTCTTGCCGGCAACATTAAGAAAGAGGGGGAGATTGTGATTGACACTGAGAATAATCATCTGGTGTTTAGGTAAAATAACGCTCGACTATCTGCCGCAAGAGGGTGAAACTCGTGGACTGGGATGACTGGGACGACTGGGACGACTAGGACGAGGGGTGAAGTGGAGAGTGGAGAGTTGAGAGTGGAAAGTGGCCGGACGATACTTAGTTGTCGATGGGGGACGAAGATGGGAAAATGAGAATATGAGATGACTTGGACGACGGTGAGGACAGGATGATGGATCGAAGCATTCGTTACCCCGAAGGGGTTAAATTTGAATAGCCCCGGGTGGAGAGAAGCGGAACCCGGGGTAAGAGCAGAAAGAAGGAAACCCGTCTGCAAACAGATCTTCAAAAATGAGATGTTCTCAGGTTCAGACGGAATGAGTGAATTAAGGAAGTTGTTGATGGAAGAATTGAAACAGGGAAACGATGAGCTTGTTGACCCCCTCCCTTATGGTTGCGCCGGGAAGAAGATAAAATCACTTGACCATAATGTCAGGTGATTTTTTATTTAGTTTTATATCGATAATTTGACTTTTAAGATCCCAACCAATTGAATTACATAAGGCCATCATAATCAATAAACTAACTACATAATATGAAAACCAAACTGATCATTCTTGCGGGAATATTTCTCTGCTCATCGGTGGCAATTTCAAATCCCGGCCGGAACCAGAAACACAATCTTTCGTTTCAGTCGCTTGCCGGGACCTGGGACGAAGCTATCCCTCTTGGGAATGGCATGGTTGGCAGCTTAGTATGGCAAAAAAACGACAAACTCCGCTTTTCACTCGACCGTGCCGATCTGTGGGACCTTCGTCCTATGGCCAACATCGATTTCAATAAGTGGAAATTTAAGGACGTGTACCTGCACTGGAAGAACGATCAGTACAAGGAGGTTCAACAAGTCTTTGATGAGCCTTATGATCGTTCGCCCGCTCCATCCAAGATCCCTGCTGGTGCGATGGAATTTGATGTTAAGGCGCTTGGAAATGTAAAATCCGTTACCCTGGATGTTGAGAAAGCGATCTGTACCGTCGTTTGGGATAACGGCGCCACGCTCACCACTTTTGTCCATCCGGAAAAACCCGTCGGATGGTACAAATTCGACAATCTTTCCGCTCCGGTGGAGGTCACCATGATACCTCCGGCATACAACCGGGCCGGAGATGTTAAGCGGGTGGACCAGTCGATGAGTGATCTGGATAAGCTGGGCTATCCGCAGGGTAAAATTGTTGTTGAGAAAAACAGGATCACCTACGATCAAAAAGGTTGGGGCGAATTTTCCTACCAAATCAGCACTCAATTTGAAACGGGTAAAAGATCTGAAACCGGCTGTTGGTCTATATCAACGGCTAACAAAGGATGGAAAGTAAAGCCAAAAGCTGATCTCATTGTCGCCAATGAATTAAAGCTTGGATATCACAAGTCTTTGGTTGAGCACCTATCCTGGTGGTCAAAATATTGGAACCAATCGGCCATTGCTATCCCGGACAGCGTACTCGAGAAACAATATTTTCTTGAAATGTACAAATTCGGCGCCGCAGCAAGAATTGATGCCCCTCCTATTTCGTTGCAGGCAGTCTGGACTGCAGACAACGGCAAACTCCCACCCTGGAAAGGTGATTTCCATCATGACTTAAATACCCAGTTGAGTTACTGGCCCTCTTATGCCGGAAATCAACTCCACCTGGAGGAGGGCTTCCTGAACTGGCTCTGGAAATTGCGCCCGACTTTCAAAAAATATACCAAAGACTATTTTGGAACGGATGGAATGAATGTTCCCGGGGTCACCACACTGGAAGGAGAACCCATGGGTGGCTGGATTCAATATTCGTTTGGACAATCTGTTGGGGCATGGTTGAGTCAACATTTTTACCTTCATTGGAGGTACTCGATGGACCGCGAATTTCTGAAACAAAAGGCTTACCCATGGATCAAAGACGTGGCGCTGTTTCTGAATGAAGTAGCCATCAAAACTCCCGAAGGAAAAAGAAAGCTGCTAATCAGTTCCAGCCCCGAAATCTATAACAATTCGAGAAAGGCATGGTTTGCCGAAACCACCAATTTTGATCTGGCCCTAATCCGCTGGACATATGAAAAAGCGGCTGAACTGGCTACCGAACTTGAGCTACCCGATGAAGCCAAAAGTTGGAATCAAATTCTTTCCGAATGGCCGGAGTTGGCAGTCGACAGCGATTCAGGGTTCCTGTTCGCCCCGGGATTCCCATTCAACGAATCGCACCGCCATTTTTCGCACCTGATGGCCTTTCATCCGTTGGGAATGGTCGATGTGTCGAAGGGTGAAAAGGACAAGCTGATCATTAAGCATACGCTTGAAAATCTCGTCAAAACAACACCTGATTACTGGTGTGGCTATTCCTACA
>JBBIUJ010000433.1:0-3249 GCA_037440345.1 Prolixibacter sp. | reverse complement strand
CACGCTCCTCCCTGATCAGCATTAAAACGGCGAAAGCAGTTATCGTGGCAATGACATAGGAGAGGACAAAAAAGAGCAAAACCCCAGCAGCTTTTGGGCCTAGAACTATCATTGCCATCAACAGGTACCCCGATTGCGCAACTCCCGAATAGGCAAACATACGCTTAAGGTTATCCTGGTAGACAGCGGAAAGGTTTCCAATGATAATCGTTGCGACAGATAGGACTGTCAAAGTTGCCACCAGCTCAGTGTGCAGCGATATAAAAGCGATGGAGATCAGACGGTAAAAAGCAGCCACACTAGCAACTTTCCCGGCCGTAGTCATGAATGCAGTAATCAGGGTTGGCGATCCGGTGTAGACATCGGGCGACCAGAAATGAAAAGGAACTGCGGCAATTTTGAATGACATTCCAATAAATATCAGCAACATACCCGCAATGAATAACATGGGAACTGTTCCCTTGCAGGAGACAACATAAGCATTGATGGCCTCCAGGTTAAAAGAGCCGGAAGCGCCATAAACCAGCGCAATACCGAAAAGTAGGAACCCTGTAGCAAATGATCCGGTCAGGAAGTACTTCATTGCAGCCTCGTTGGAGGCAATATCAAATTTTTTGCTTCCTGCCAATACATAAAAGGAGATTGACAACGTTTCGAGGCCTATGAAAAATAGAATCAGGTTGCCGAAAGAGGCCATCACAATCCCGCCGATTATGGCAAAGAGGATCAACGCATAAATATCTTCCAATGGCCGTTCCACCCCTTTGTAATAGATATTGGCAAACATGAAGATCAATATGCCGATCAGGATCAAAATGGAGCTGAAGGCAATACTGAAGTTATCAGCAATAAACATATCATTGAAATACCGAACGGAGGTGTTCCACTGACTGATATTCAATATCATGGTAATAATAAGACCAACAAAAATCAGCGGCAGCAATACTTTTTTCATCTTTCGTACCCCGAAAAACATCACTAAAACTGCCAATATGGTAAGTGCTACAATTGCTTGCATGTGAATTATTTATACGTTTTTTACCACGAAGGACCAAAGGAAAACACGAAGGAAACCAAGGATTCATTTCTTCTTGACGAAAGATTTATCCTTTTCAATCTTACTTTGTGTATCCCTTTGTGCATTCCTTTGATCCCTTTGTGGTTAATTTCTATTTATACTCCTAAAATACTTTTTACAGCCGGTTCTGCCAGACCAAGAAACATGTGTGGATAGATTCCAATCCAGAGAATTATCGCCACGATTGGAACCAAAACTACCATCTCCTGCCGGGTTAAATCGGTAAATCCTGCAGTTGTTTCTTGGACCTCACCATACATGATCCGCTGATACATCCAAAGCATGTAAACAGCACCCAGGATTATGGTCAATCCGGCGATTGCAGCCAGGTATCCGTTGTATTCGTAAACACCCAGCAACAACAAAAATTCGCCGATAAAACTGTTTGTCAAAGGCAATGCAATGCTACCAAGCATAATTACCATGAAAAATGCCGCAAACACAGGCGCCTTTGAGGCGATACCACCCAAGGATGCGATCTCCCCGGTTTTGGTACGGCGGACAATGATTTCATAGCAAATAAACAGTCCGACGATATTGACACCGTGCGAAATCATCTGCAGCATAGACCCTTCCAGACCATTGACGGTTCGTGAAAAGACTCCGGCAGCAATCAATCCGACATGTGCAAGCGAAGAGTAGGCAATTAGCCGCTTCAATTCTTTTTGGCGAATGGCAATAACGGAAGCGTATACGATACCGGTCACCGACAGCACCATTGCATAGAATGCGTAATCATTGAGGGCTGCGGGAAAGAGTGGCAGCACGAAACGAAGTACGCCATAAACCCCCATTTTCAGCATGATACCGGCCAACAGCATGGTTCCCTGAGTTGGTGCTGTAAAGTAGAGATCCGGTTGCCAGGTATGAAACGGGAAAATCGGCATCTTTATGGCAAAAGCGAGAAAGAAGGCTAGGAAAAGCCATTTTTGGGCGGCAGGATCCAGTACCTTGTAAAAATCGCTGTAAGCAAAAGAGTGCTCCCCCGGTGTTTGTACGTACAGGAACAGGATGGCAACCAGCATAAACAGACCTCCTACCAATGTGTATAGGAAGAATTTAAATGTAATGGTACGGGCATTATTTCCTCCCCACAAGATGGAAACAAAGAAGATGGGAATAAGGG
Source organism: Prolixibacter sp. (assembly GCA_037440345.1). GTDB lineage: Bacteria > Bacteroidota > Bacteroidia > Bacteroidales > Prolixibacteraceae > CAINVV01. The sequence continues at coordinate 1,045 of JBBIUJ010000433.1, read as the reverse complement.
CAATCTCCCAAAAGATGTAGAACAAAAGGAAATCGGTAGTCGTGAAAACTCCTATCAAAGCCATCTCCATCAGAAGTATCAACGCATAAAATGAGTTTCGCCGTTCTATACCGCTTCCAAAACCACTGTAGATGATGATGGGAACCAGAAAAGTGGTCAACAGCACCAGAAGCATGCTTAAACCATCCAATCCGAGGGTAAAATCAATCCCAAGAGAGTGGAAAATATCGGAACGAAATATCGGGTACCCCAATGGATTGCCGAGAAACTGAAATAGAGCCACGACCGAAACCGTGAAAGTGAGCAAAGAGGCAGATAATGCTATTTTCTTGCTTAACACGGGATGATCCTTCATCGCGAAAAGCAACAAAGAGAAGATCAGCGGTAGTGAGATAAGTAATCCTATTAACATGGTTATTTATTGAACAGATTAAAAAATAGGATGAGGATAATGCTTATGACCATATAAAAAAGATAGGCTCCAACATTGCCAGTTTGCATGTAACGAATGTTCCTCCCGATCCAAACTACGAGAACTCCGGTTTGATCGACAACTCTGTCAATTATCTTAATTTCAATCACATCATGAAAGAAGGAGGATAAACTTGCTACCGGTTTCTCGAAAAATTGGCGGTACAACTCATCAACATAGAATTTCCGGTAAGCCAGGTTGGCAAAAATTGATCTTTTGGGTTCCCCTTGGACAATGGACCTGTTTTTGACAAAACGGGCATAAACCAGGAAGATCAACCCAACTATCAAAATCAATGGTACGATCATCAGCCAAAGTTCATTTGCTCCTTCAGTCACTTTCTCTCCATGTTTGACCAGAGATTCCGAAGCCGAAAATTGTGGGGCCAAAAACGACTGGATCCGATCCTCTCCACCAAACAGGTGAGGAACTCCCAGCAATCCGCCGAAAACAGCCAAAACAGCCAGAACAGCCATAGGAACCGTCATGCTTTTGGGTGAATCATGAACCGGATGCTTTGGATTCTCCGCTACAGCAGCTTTGCCCCAAAATACAACGTACAAGAGTCTGAAC
>JBBIUJ010000432.1:0-3252 GCA_037440345.1 Prolixibacter sp. | reverse complement strand
TGGAAGGGTACGGCCGGTCCATACGAATGCAGTCATCTTCGCGTTTATCGGGAATGCCATGTTTGCGGGTGTATATTATTCGCTGCAAAGGGTGTTGAAAGCGCGTCTGTTCAATGACATGCTTGGTAAGATCCATTTCTGGTTATGGCAATTAATCATCGTATTTGCAGCCGTAACGCTGCTTGCCGGTTTCACTACCGGGAAAGAGTACGCCGAACTTGAGTGGCCCATTGACCTTCTGATTGCTGTTGCATGGCTCTGTTTCGGGGCAAACATGATCGGGACGGTCGTCAAGCGTCGTGAGAAACATATCTACACCGCCGTTTGGTGGTATTTGGCCACCTTTATCGGGGTGACCATACTTCATGTTGTCAACTCCATTGAGCTTCCGGTCTCTTTTCTTAAAAGTTATCCAATTTATGCCGGGGCGCAGGACGCAGTCGTTCAGTGGTGGTACGGTCACAATGCCGTGGCCTTCTTCCTGACAACGCCCTTTTTGGGGCTGATGTATTATTACCTGCCAAAGGCTTCCGGCAGGCCTATCTACTCCTACCAACTTTCAATTATCCATTTTTGGTCGCTGATATTCCTTTACATGTGGGCCGGTCCCCACCATCTCTTGTATCAATCACTCCCAGATTGGGTTCAAGCCCTGGGAGTAACTTTTTCCATCATGCTGATTGCACCCTCCTGGGGTGGTATGATCAACGGTCTGATGACCTTGCGCGGCGCCTGGGATAAGGTCAGGGAAGATCCCGGTCTAAAATTCATGGTAATCGCTATCACCGCTTATGGTATGGCGACTTTCGAAGGGCCTATGATGTCGCTCAAGAGTGTCAATGCCATCAGCCACTTCACCGACTGGACCATTGCCCATACCCATATTGCTGGGATGTCATGGAACGGAGGAATGATCTTCGGAATGTTTTACTGGCTGGTGCCAAAGCTTTTCAAAACGCCGCTTCATTCGAAGAAACTGGCCAATACGCACTTCTGGATTGCTACGCTGGGAATCCTGCTCTTCGCGATTCCATTGTACTGGGCGGCTATCACCCAGTGGTTGATGTTAAGGGAATATACACCGGATGGTCTGCTCGCCTATCCGATATTTATGGAAACCACCATTCGGATCCTGCCGATGTACCACATCAGGATACTTGGGGGCGCTCTCTACTTTACCGGTTTTATCATCTTCCTGGTCAACATGCTAAAAACTGTCTCTGCAGGTAGCCTGGTGCCCAATGAGCCAGCCGAAGCCCCGGCCATGGTCAAATTGGGAACAAGGGCAGAATCCGGGGAAACGCCACACCGTTGGCTGGAAAGGAAAGGGGTTCGTTTCGCGATCCTGGTATTTATCGCCCTTTCGATCGGTGGAATCGTGGAGATCATCCCGATGATGAAGGTTCAGTCCAATATACCGACCATCTCCACCGTTACACCTTATACTCCGCTTGAACTGACAGGAAGGGATATCTATATCGCCAATGGCTGTTACAATTGTCACTCGCAACAGGTTCGCCCGTTGCGCTTCGAGACTGACCGTTACGGCGAATATTCAAAAATCGGTGAATTTGTTTACGATCATCCGTTCCAGTGGGGCTCCCGTCGTACCGGACCCGACCTGGCCAGGGCAGGGTACCCGGGTAGTTCGACCTACAAATCATCTATTTGGCATTACAACCATTTCATGAAGCCCAACGCAGTCGTTCCAAGATCGATCATGCCGGCATATCCGTTCCTCATGGTAAACGAAGCGGATATCAACGCGGTCCCTGCCAAGATCAGGGGGATGCGCATGCTAGGGGTTCCTTACCAGGATGGTTTTGACAAGCAAGCTATTGCCTCTTACATGGCGGATGCACAGAAAGTAGCTGATGAGCTGAAACTTGCCGGCGTCGACATCAAACCAACCAAAGAGGTGATCGCGGTAATTGCCTATCTGCACAAACTGGGAAGGGATATTTCACCAGCAGGGTCACCCGCTTCAAACGCAAAACCTTAGACACCATGGGATTCGTAAACGATACCTTGTCGAAAATTGACGGAATTGAGTGGTACTACATTGTTGGAATCATCATTTTTGTCGGACTTTTTATCGGAGTGGTAATCCATACCTACACCATTCCAAAAAAAGATCTGATTAAATTCAAATCTTCGATTTTTGAGCAAGGGGAGGGGGAGGAACAATGAAACAACGAAACAGAGAAACGGGGAAACGGGGAAACGGGGGAAAGTTGAAAGTGGAAAGTTGAGAGTTGAGTTAGAATTCTAAGAAATACCTTAAAATATTAGTTATGACAGATAAGAGTAAGCAAACTAAGGGCGATGGTCATAAACAAGAAAAATATTTTTCAGACCATGATTACGATGGGATCAAAGAGTTAAATAATCCTTCACCATACTGGGTATTGTTGCTTTTTCTTGGAACCATTGGTTTTTCGCTCTTCTATGCCGTGCACTATTTTGGCTATCCCGACAATGGCCGGGACCAGTATAGCGAGTACAACAAGCAGATGGCTATGGCCGGAAAGAAGTCGGACCAAAATCCTGCAACACAAGCCGGTGCTTTTGTGATGGACCAGGCGCAGATGGATGCCGGCGCTAAACTATTCACGGAGAAGGGGTGTATTGCCTGCCATGGCGCTAAGGGCGAAGGGAATGCAATAGGTCCCAACCTGACCGACAAATTTTGGATCAATGGATGCAAACCCGCTGATTTAATAAAAGTTGTGACGGAAGGCGTTCCTGCCAAAGGGATGACACCATTCAAAAGCATGATGACTGAAGCGCAGATAAAGAGTGTTGTTGCCTATATTTTAGGTACCTTAGTAGGATCCAACCCCACAAATGCAAAAGCGCCACAAGGAGTTGAGTGTAAATAAACTTCATGGACAAAAAAAGCGACCAGGATTTTCGGGACCGGCCAAACAACATTGATGCTACGGGGCAGCGAAAGTGGATCAATGTTAAACAACCACAGGGCAAATGGTACCTGCGAAGAAACATCGTCGGGTACATTCTGATCATATTTTTGGTCATCGCTCCCTTCCTCAAGGTGAACGGCCACCCATTTATGTTGCTCGACATTCTGAACCGGAAATTTTTCCTTTTCGGCATGACCGTTTTTGCCGAGGATACCTACATCCTTGCGATGGTGATGGCTGTTGCGGTTGTTTCCATCGTGCTTTTCACGGTAGTTTTCGGAAGGGTATGGTGTGGATGGGCTTGTCCGCAAACACTCTTTCTGGAACT
>JBBIUJ010000431.1:0-3257 GCA_037440345.1 Prolixibacter sp. | reverse complement strand
AAGAGGTAGGCCACGACACTTATCACCACACCATGTTCGAAATGCTGGGCAATTGGTCGTTTGGGGACTATTTCAAGAAAGAGGCCATCGAATGGGCATGGGAACTGCTTGTGGGCCGTTTCAATATTCCTGTCGATCGTCTTTATGCTACTGTTTTTGAGGGTGATACGAAAGATGGTGTTCCTGTCGATTCGGAGGCTCTTGCTTTGTGGAAAAAATATCTTCCCGAAGATCAGATCCTGTTCGGGAACAAAAAAGACAATTTCTGGGAGATGGGCGACAGTGGTCCGTGCGGTCCATGCTCAGAGATCCATGTGGATATTCGCAACGAGGATGAGCGTGCCAAAATCCCCGGTAGGGAAATGGTCAACCAAAGTCATCCGCAGGTCATCGAAATATGGAACCTGGTTTTTATCCAGTTCAACCGTAAGGCCAACGGGCAATTGGAGGAACTTCCTGCTAAGCATGTGGATACCGGAATGGGCTTCGAACGCCTCTGTATGGTGCTTCAACAGAAGCAGTCCAATTACGATACTGATGTATTCCAGCCTGTTATCACCGAGATCGGATACATGGCTGGTAAAAAATACGGCGAAAACGAGAAGTCCGATATCGCCATGCGCGTTATCGCCGATCACCTGCGGGCCATCGCTTTTGCCATCACAGACGGGCAGTTGCCTTCCAACAACAAAGCAGGTTATGTTATCCGCCGCATTTTACGCCGGGCGGTGCGTTACGGATATACTTTCCTGGGTTTCAGGAAACCTTTCATGCACCAACTGATCAAAGTACTGGCTGAGCAGATGGGAACAGCCTTCCCCGAACTGATCAAGCAGCAGGATCTGGTCACCAAGGTGATCCGTGAGGAGGAAGACTCCTTCCTGCGTACCCTGGAGACCGGTATCAGAATGCTGGAGAACATCATGGAAGCAGCAAGAAAGAAGAATCAGACCGAGATCAGCGGCAATGTTGCTTTCGAATTGTACGATACGTATGGATTTCCACTCGACCTGACTGAACTTATCCTGAGGGAAGAATCCTTCTCGGTCAACCGCGATGAGTTTGAAAAGGCCATGGAAGAGCAGAAAAACCGCTCACGAAATGCCACCCAGTTGGAAACAGGTGACTGGATCGAAATCCGTCCCCTGCTTGAAAGTGAATTTGTCGGTTATGATGCGACCCAGGCCGAACTTAGAATATGCCGTTACCGGAAAGTTAAGGATAAAAAGGGGGAGTACTTCCAGTTGGTTTTTGATAGCACCCCTTTCTATGCTGAGTCGGGTGGGCAGGTTGGCGATACCGGGCGGATCGAAGCCGAAGGTTCAAAAATTGAGATATTCGATACCATCAAGGAAAATGGACTGACTGTCCATTTGGCCAAAAAACTTCCATCAGATCCATCCGCAATATTTACCGGTTATGTAAATGCTTCCAACCAACGGTCGACCGCCGGAAACCACACAGCGACGCACTTGCTTGATCACGCTTTGAGGGAAATTTTAGGAATCCACATCGAACAGAAAGGCTCGTTGGTAAATCCTGATTCATTGCGTTTTGACTTTTCCCATTTCCAGAAAGTTTCGGAAGAGGAGCTTGAAAAAATTGAAAAAAGGGTCAATGAACTGATCCGTCAAAATGCCTCCAGGGATGAACGCCGCGAAATGCCGATGGCCGAGGCCGAAAAGCTTGGCGCCATTGCGCTGTTTGGCGAGAAATATGGAGACAAAGTCCGGGTCATCAAATTTGGTGATTCGATCGAACTATGTGGAGGAATCCATGTCGGGGCAACCGGCGAAATAGGCCAGTTTGTCATCATTTCCGAAGGTTCCATTTCTGCTGGAGTCAGGCGTATTGAGGCTATCACCGGGGCAAAGGCCGAAGAATTTCTGCGTGGCAAGATGAAGATGGCCAAAGAATTGACCATGTTGCTGAACAATCCTTCTGATGTAAAAGTAGCTGTCGAACAACTTCTTCAAAAGGTAAGCCAATTGAATGGACAGGTCGAAGCCTTCAAGAAGGAGGCTGCCTCCGGTTTGAAAAAAGAGTTGCTCAAACAAGTCTCTAACATCAATGGGATCAACTTCCTGGCAAGCAACCTCCCGCTGGATGATGCCGGAATTATCAAGGATCTCGCTTTTCAGCTGAAGGGTGAAGTGGATAACCTCTTCCTGGTTTTTGCAGCAGATATTGAAGGGAAGGCTTCCGTTCATGTGATGATCTCCGACACTCTGGTCAAAGAGAAGGGATTGCATGCAGGGAATATCGTTCGCGACCTGGCCAAACTGGTCGATGGCGGCGGCGGCGGACAACCGTTCTATGCCAGCGCCGGTGGAAAGAACCCAAAGGGCATTCCTGATGTTCTCGCCAAAGCAAAAGAAATAATTTTACTAAGTTGAGAACTGAAAGTTGAGAGTTGAGAATGTAAAAGCGCGAAAGACACTCAACTCTCAACTTTCCACTCACCACTCTCCACTCCCAACTACAAATGACTACTACAGAAATTCCCAACAACCGTAAACTGTCGATCGACCAGTTTCGCGGATTCGCCATCTTCGGAATGATCATGGTGAACTACCTGAATCATTTTGCAGTGATTCCGGAAACCTTCAAACATCCCCATTACGGGATGACCTTTGCCAATACCATCGCCCCCTTTTTTCTGATCGCGGTAGGAATGGGATTCCGGATCTCCTTTGTGCGAATGGTGGCAAGGATTGGATACAAACCGGCGCTCATCCATGCGATCAAGCGATACCTGATTTTAATTTTGATCGGGTTTGTACTCTATGGCCCCGACATCAAAGTTGATATTTGGGACGCTCTTGTGGATATTGGTTTTGCCGGATTGCTGGCGTTGCCCTTCATTACAAAATCTGCAAGGGTCAGGACTGTTGCGGCTTTTTCATTCCTGATCATCTACCAATTGCTCTTTGTTTATGCCGGATATGGTGCCTGGACCATGGCAAACAGCATAGACGGAGGTCCGCTGGGGCCAATCAGTTGGGTCTCTATCCTTCTTTTCGGTACGGTACTGTACGATCTTCTGAACGATTACAGTTCGAAGGATTTTATCCGATACACATTGATTTCCGGTATCATCCTCATTGTGATAGGTTACCTTCTCTCTTTGCTTCAACCTCAGGAAAACTGGCAGTTTTCTCAGCGCAGCATGAGCATTGCCTATCCCATTCTCTCATCAGGAATTGGGTATATTACTTTCCTCCTTTTCTATTTGATAAATGATATAAAAAAATAGA
>JBBIUJ010000430.1:0-3266 GCA_037440345.1 Prolixibacter sp. | reverse complement strand
AAACAATCATCGACGAATGGCTGCATACCGGCGATATGGGATATCTGGGCAAAGATGGCTACTTGTACGTACTCGGAAGGTTTAAGAGCCTGCTGATCGGCAATGATGGTGAAAAATACAGTCCGGAGGGTATTGAGGAGGCCATCGTCGATCAGTCGCCGATCATCGAGCAGGCCATGCTCTACAACAACCAGAATCCTTATACCGTAGGGATGTTCGTCCCAAATATTCCCGAAATTAGTCGTCAACTGGAGAAGCACGGAATCGCGCTCAAAAGTGATGCCGGATATGCGAGAGCCCTCGAAATGATCAAAGCCGAAATTGACCAATACAAAAAGGGAGGAAAATTTGAGAACATGTTCCAGGAAAGATGGCTACCTACCAGCATCTATGTTCTTCCTGAGGCCTTTACGGAGCAGAACCACATGCTTAACAGCACCATGAAGATGGTACGGGGAAAAATCACGGAACATTACACCAAGGAAATAGATTTTCTTTATACCCCTGAGGCTAAGAGTATTGTCAATTCGATGAATGTAGGGGCGTTGAAGAGGTGGATGAAAGAATAGGCTGTAGGTGAAAGGTAAAAAAAAAGCGAAAGTGCTCACTTTCGCTTTTTTTTTTACCTTTGACCCAGATTTAGGGGTGCCTTAAACATACAGGCTGAGATCAAACCCATCGAACCTGTCCGGGTAATGCCGGAAAGGGAAATTGAAATTTCTTTTCATAGTATCTCCGTCTGTACGTGTTTCATTACCTCCTAAGGTTTTGTTATTCACTTAATTATTACGATGAAAATGATGATTTCAAAAATGAAAATTTTCAGGGTGCATAGACACCACCACTTTACAGGTTTTGTACTGACCCTCCTTTTTGTATTTTCATTTGGAGAGCTTTGGGCGCAGCATATACTTAGTGGAAAAGTTGTGAATGCAGAAGGGGAAACTCTTCCGGGAGCTACCGTGCAGTTGGCAAACAGTTCCAAAATAACCGCCACTGATTCGAAGGGAACATTCCATTTCGATGGCATATCGGCCAACGAATGTTCGTTGATAGTCTCTTATGTTGGTTACCGCACCAACAAAACTAAAATCACACTCAATCAAGGTACCACAACGATTTCGGTCACCCTGCAGAGTGCGGATGTACTGACCGAAGATGTCGTTGTCTCTGCCACCCGGGCTGGAAATCGGACACCTGTTGCCTATACAAATCTTGAGGTAGGCAACCGTACCGAAAAAGAGACGGGCCAGGATCTTCCCTATCTCATGAGTTCAACCCCTTCACTGGTAGCCACTTCGGATGCAGGGACAGGGATCGGTTACACCAATTTCAGAATCCGTGGAAGCGATGCGAACCGTATCAACGTAACAGTCAACGGAATTCCTTTCAACGATGCGGAATCGCACGGGGTCTATTTTGTCGATCTGCCCGACTTCGCCTCATCAACCGGAACGATCCAAATTCAAAGAGGTATAGGAAGCTCCACCAACGGAGCGGGAGCTTTTGGCGGAACCGTTAACATGCAAACCAACGATCTGAACCGCCAGCGTTACGCAGGATGGAGCAGCGCCGCCGGAAGCTTCGGAACCTTGAAAAACACCGTCACGGTAGGCTCTGGACTAATCGATGGAAAATTTATTGTAGAGGCTCGACTCTCAAAAATAAATTCGGATGGATTTATCGACAGAGCCTCCAGCGATCTTCACTCCTTTTACCTTTCGGGAGGCTACTTTACCCAAAAATCGATGCTGAAAGCGGTCCTTTTCTCTGGTAAAGAAAAAACATACCAGGCATGGTACGGCATTCCTTCAACGATGCTGGAGACCAACCGGACCTATAATCCAGCCGGAATTATCAATGGAAAGAATGGCGAGGTCTCTTTTTACGACAATGAAACAGACAATTACCAGCAAGATCACTACCAGTTGCACTATACCCACCAGTTTGACAACAGGTTCAGCACGAATTTATCCCTGCATTATACCTATGGGCGTGGTTATTATGAAGAGTACAAACAGGACCAGGAGCTTTCGGCATATCTGATGGATCCGATTACGATAGGAGGATCCAGTATCGATAAAACCGATCTGGTTCGCAGAAAGTGGCTTGACAATGACTTCTATGGCGCCGTGGGTTCAGTGAGTTACAAAGAAAACAAAACCGAATTGATTGTAGGGTCGGCCTGGAATAACTACAATGGAGACAGCTTTGGCAAGGTAATCTGGGCACAATATTACGGGAACTTGCCAATCAACCACGAATGGTACCGGTCGAAAGGGATCAAAAAGGACTTTAACATTTTTGCCAAGTTAAATTACCAGTTAACCGAAAAACTATCCTTTTATGCCGATATTCAATACCGACATATCAATTACAAGATTGACGGGGTTGATGACGGCTTAAGAAACCTTACCCAGGCTCATCTTTTTGATTTTCTGAATCCTAAAGTAGGCGTTTATTACTCACTGAACGACCGTCAAAGCCTATATTTCTCCTTTGGCAATGGTCACAGGGAACCTAACAGAAGCAATTATACCGACGCCGATCCTTCCAAACCTGCCCCAAAGCAAGAGAAACTGAACGATTTTGAACTCGGGTACAAAGGTGCTATAGCGAAATACAGCTATGGGATCAATCTTTACAGCATGAACTACCGCGATCAGTTGATCCTGACGGGCAGAATCAATGATGTTGGTGCAGCCATCATGACCAATGTTCCTAAAAGCTACAGAATGGGAATAGAGTTTACTGGCAACCTTCAACTGCTGAAAAACGTGAAGTGGGAACATCACGCTACCCTAAGCCGCAACAAGATTGTAGGATTTGTTGAGTATGTCGACGATTGGGACCACTGGGGAGAACAGATCACACACGACCTGGGCAAAACTGATATTGCTTTTTCTCCCTCCCTGACAACTGGCAGTAACCTGGAATGGACTCCTTTCAAAAAGATAGGAATCAATTTTCAGTCCATTTATGTTAGCCGGCAATACCTCGACAATACTTCCAATACCGACCGTTCCTTGAACCCGTACTTCGTAAATAACATAAGAATTGAGCGCACAATCTCTCAGAAATTTGCCAAGAAATGGAGCTTTTTTGCTTCCCTAAACAATATCTTCGATGCGAAATACGAATCTAATGGGTGGGTATACTCCTATTATTCAGATAGCAAAAGACAAAAAGAAGACGGCTATTTCCCGCAAGCAGGAATTAACTATCTTCTTGGAATGTCAATTGAATTCTAAAACAGGCTATTCAAT
>JBBIUJ010000429.1:0-3361 GCA_037440345.1 Prolixibacter sp. | reverse complement strand
CGACCCTTTATCGCCGAGGATAATTCGATACATTTTCATAAATTTCGATGATTTAAATTAATATTGATGATTGGTTTGAATCTTAAACTGACGGTGGGGATGGTACGAACATCTTCACCGTTTTTTTCTTTTTCACTTTTTCATAGGCACAACTGTTTTAACTTCGTTTGTAGATGGTTATTTTATCTTTTCCACTTGCATTAATCTGGTGGTGAAATTGAATCGGTGCAAGCAGCTCAAGAGCCTGCATGATCTGGTCGATCGGCTTATTTTTGAGGATCGTTCCGTTAAACCGTTTAGATTTTAGACTGGGGTCGTCAAACGAAATTTCCACATTGAACCAGCGTTCCAACTTCAAGGCAATCTGATCCAATCGCTCATCGTCAAAGAATATTTTTCCATCGATCCATTCTGAGTAAGATGTAGTATTGACCTCTTTGATGTTAAGGGAACCAGTGTTCTTATCCTTTGTCGCCATTTGACCCGGCTGAAGCTTAGCCACTGTTTCACCCTGGTCATTGTGGATTGCGACCTTGCCCTCCACCAACGTAACTGAGGAGTAGTTATCTTTCTGGTAAGCAGAGAAATTAAACGAAGTTCCCAACACCTCGACAGTCAAATCTGTCGAATTGATGGTAAACGGCTTGTCGGGTATTTTGGCTACTTTGAAAAAGGCTTCCCCTTTTACCTCGACCGACCTGCTTTTATCACCAAACCGGTCGGGATACCTAAGGGTGGTACCTGAATTCAACCAAACTTGTGTCCCATCACTCATGGTAATTTGTCCCATTTGACCGCATGGAACATACAATTTGGAATAGTGAAGCGTAGAGTCTACAGGAGTATTGGTATGAAGCAGAATTCCTGAAACGAAAGCAACTACGACCAATGCCGCATATTTCAATGTTGAACTTATCCAATGCATACGCGACCATCGGATCGAGTTGCCCACCCTGTTCCACGATTTGTTTTTGGCCTCGTACGGAGCAGGACCAGTTTTGGACAAGTCGTCCCTGATTTTTTCCGTTCTTTTAAACTCAGTTAAATGACCGTTATCGGACATTAATTCATTGAATCCAGCCTCTTCATCGCTATTAAGTTCCCCATGAAGTTTCCCTGCAATTTTTTCCCAAAGGGATTCCTTTATATCGTCCATGATGATGTTTGTTTCTACCATCTAGACGGATCGAATAGGAAAGAGGGTGACAGATGAATTAATAATTACAAATAAAAATCACGAATGAACGACAAAAGGGATCACGGGGCACGACGAACAAACACTATATTCCTGAAATTAAACGCATTATAATTTAAGGCCATTTGATTTTAAAACAAACAAAAGGTGCAATGTCTTGGGATCAAGTTCTTCTTTGAGAAACCTGTATGAACGTCCCATTTGGGTTTTTACGGTATTGACTGAGATCTGAAGATTCTCAGCTATTTGGGCATAACTGTAGGAATGAAATACTGCCAATTCCAGTATTCGCCGACGTTGTTCAGGGAGTTTCTCAAGGGCATTGTAGAGCAATGCAAAGCGGTCCAACTCGTTGCGCATCTCGCCATCAGGCAGATCAGGAATTGCGCCATCCTCCAAATAAAGCGTTTGGTTCTTTTTGCGAAGTGTATCTATCAAACCGTTTCGCAGCATCAGGAAAAGATATGATTTGACGGATTTATCAATTACCAAATCTTTTCGTTTGGTCCAAAGTTTTATGTAACAGTCTGAAACTACCTCCTCAACAAGGGAGGTATTGTGGCAGATTTTTTTACCAAAAAGGTACATTTGGTAATAGTACTTATCATGCAATACCTTCACAGCTTTGGAATCACCATTCCTTATCTTTTCCCACAGTTTCAGATCCTCCTCCATTCAAATCGAATTAAAATCCTGGTAAAAAGAGATAGACAACAATGAAGCACTGTTGCGAGCGAACGAAAATATGAATAAGATTTTAAAAAAAGCATGACATTATTCCCTTCTTTTTACCAAGGGATTGAATAAAACTATCTCTTTCCGTATGTTTCAAATCCTTGTGTTTTCATCGGATAATAAGAATAGGAGGAAGCTTCCCCTACCTTCAAAAACCTCCTGCTCAACACCGGTTTCCCATTTTCCGGGGTAAACTCGGCCACCAGCAGATAACCTCCCGGTTGCGTTGGCAAAGTAATGGCTACCGGGATATCGGTGCGTAACCAGGACGGCAATTTCACCTGCAAAACTTGTTCTCCGCTGCTTTTACCAGCGGCATCGTAAATCTTCAGTTTGACTTTCCCGGTTACGGGTTTGGGAAGATTGTTGATACCTGCCAGGTTAAAAAGCAGGGTCGAACCCGGCTGATGGGGATCGATGTATTTGGTGTAGCGTTCGTCTGTCAGGTTGATGTAAGTCGCGGCAGGGGCAAAGGCGTGACGGAACCAATCGAGCGTAGGCGTGGGTTTCAGATCCTTGATGTTGCCCTCGAACCAATCGCCCGTATAGCCGTAATTGTTTGCCAGGTAGCAAAACGCCAGCACTCCTGCAATGGTGGGTTCGCTTCGAAGCCACTCGGTTTCCAGTTCCATCCAATAGGCCTGGAGCTCCCTGTTTTGTTCGGGCGTGGAGTTTTTTCCCAGGTAATAATCGTAAACCTCAACGGTCAGTTTACTTGGCTTGCCATTGCGCCACAGCCAGATCCAGCCATATTCGTTTACCAGTTGAATGGTACTTGCATCCTGGATTTCCTGTACCCTGGCAGGCTTGAAGTCGAGGTTACCCAAAGGATAGAAATTATCTTTGGATGCTGCTCCCTTCTCCCTGATGCGTCCCTGGTAAGGGTGAGGTTCGTCCATTTCGTCGAGCGGCATCTCCTCCGTTTTCATGTAACCTGTGTCCCATATCCGGGTAGGATCCAGCTTCTTTAATTCGGGGATTAGAATATTTCCGATGTAATTGTCCCAGTTTTCATTGATAGCGTCCCAGATAGCGATGCTCGGGTGACTGCCGTCCGACCAGAGCCAGTCGGTGTACTCTGCCCGGATCTGATCGTCCCAACCATGATTTTGCCAATAGAGCCATTCATTTTGGAAAAGCAGGCCATACTCGTCGGCCATGTCGTACCAGAAATCGGGAGCGATCCCAACACAAACGCGCATGGCATTCCAGTTTAGCTGTTTGGGGTAGTCGACGAGCAACCGCTTTACCCATGCTTTGTCCCACACAAGGTTTCCGCAATCGGGATCCTCAAAAAAGCGCTGGAGGGTCACATTAGTACCCCTAAGGATGTATTTTTCGCCATTGAGATAAAAGAATTTGCCCTTACGGGTGAAGTCGCGCATACCGAACTGTTTGCTGTATGTATCGGCGATTCCATCGTTGTTGCGG
>JBBIUJ010000428.1:0-3362 GCA_037440345.1 Prolixibacter sp. | reverse complement strand
CGACAAAAAGGCCATGGCCGATATCATGGCCCAACGGAACCACTGGAAAGAGCTGAGAAACGAAACCCTAGACAAAGCCCAGACAACGGCCAACAACGCCTATCTCAAGACCAACAAAATCCACGAAGGGGTGATGAACTACAACAGTGTTGTTCGACTTACACTGGAGTGGTATTTGAATGAATTTCCAATGACAGATCGAGGCCCATCCAAATAATTGATCTCATTACGCATTTTAATCGTTCTCGCAAAGAACGCGAATGAATTTCGCAGAGTCCGCAAAGAAATAGAATCAGAACAAATCTCTTTGCGTTCTTAGCGGTTCACTTTGCGCCTTTTGCGTGAAACTTTTTTTTAGCCAACTACAGCCAATCCTGCAATAAACTTATTCGCAAAAACGCTATCTTTATTCCGGAAAATCTACTACTATGCTACAAATCAAACTATTCCTGATCAGCGTTTTGCTGATCACAATTTTTCCTGCTTCACACCTACAGGCGCAACCATTGGATCATACAATGGAAACGAACTTTGCACAACCTCCCAAAGATTGCTGGCCGCATACCCGTTGGTGGTGGTCGGGCAATGCAGGTTCGAAGGAGGAGATTACCCGTGAACTGGAGCAAATGCGAAGTCATGGCATTCGCGGGGTCGAACAGATTACAATGGGACCGGTTTTCGAAAAAGGCAATGTGCCCTATCTTTCTGATGAATACATGGCATTGATCACCCATGCCGTCAAAGAGGCCAAACGGCTCGACATGGAAGTATCCCTCAACTTTGGCGGTCCGGGATGGATCATAGGCGGAGAATTTGTACCGCAAGAAGATCGCAGCAAAGACCTTGTCCCGACTTTCACTGATCTTACCGGACCTATGATTTTCAAGGGAGAACTGCCGAACAAATTGATAAAGACCAAAAGGTCGTGGGAGTTTTATTCCCCGACCCTGGATGGAAATGAACAACTGATGGCGCTGATGGCCGGGAAAATGGACAAAGCAGGAAAGCTGATTGAAAGTTCCATGATCAATCTAACCAATAAAGTACAAGACAAGAGACTGACGTGGGATGTTCCAGTGGGTGACTGGAAACTGATGGCCTTCTGGCTCAAGAAAAACGGCATTGGCAATGCGGTCGATCATTTTAACAAGGGGGCAATGGATCGTTATTGCGACTATCTGGGCAATAAATTCTATGCAGCTTTTGGTGATGAATTCGGGAAAACTGTCGAATCGCTTTTCGCCGACAGCTTCGAACTGGCTAACCTGGCCAGCGGCATGAACTGGTCGACCGGACTGTTTGAGGAGTTTCAAAAAACCTACGGATACGACCTGGTCCCTTATCTTCCGGCAATCTGGTATGAACTGGGAGACAAATCGCCAAATATTAGGTACGATGTCAATGAATTTCTGCACAAAACGGGACTAAATGTCTTTTACAAAAGTTTCCTTGGCTGGTGCGAGTCGCACCACATCAAGGGGCGAATCCAGACTTATGGTTTCAACTCCGACAACATCGAATCTGCAGGGATGGCGCATATTCCCGAAATGGAGGTCACTTCAGGAGAGAAGGACCAGGCCGATTGGTTCGATACCCGCATCGGGCCGAAGAAATATGTCGCTTCCGGAGCGCATCTGTACAATCGAAAGATAATATCGGCTGAGGTATACACCTTTATTCACTGGGAACGCTACCGCGAAACGCTTGAAGAGCTTAAGATCGCCAGCGATGGTTATCTGCTATCGGGAGCCACCAAATTTTACAACCATGGTTTCAACTTCCTGCCGGAACAAGAGGTCGCTCCCTCGCGTTCCATTCCTTTTGCCGCCTATATCCAACCGCAAAATGTCTGGTGGAAATATTATCCCAAACTCTCCGAATACATCGCGCGATGCTCGTACCTTCTCAGACAGGGAGATTTCCAGGCAGATATTGCCCTCTATTCGCCACTTGCCAATCAATGGGCTATTAATGTGATCAACCCGCGTAAGTGGACACGCGAATTTGACTGGGGAGAACTTGGTGGATTGATTGTCTCGAATGGCTACGATTACGATCTTGTTAACGATGATGTTCTCCAAAACCATGCGGTCATTGCAAATGGAAATATCGAAGTACAAAAAATGGCTTACAAACTGCTGATCATCCCCAATGTGGAGACCATCCCGGTCAAAACGCTTGAATTTATTGAGAAGTACGTAAAGCTGGGAGGAAGGGTGCTCTTTCTGGAACGGTTGCCTGAAAAATCGACAGGGTTGGCCAATGCTGCAGAAATGGACATCAAAGTAAAAGAGATTGTCAACCGTCTGTTCAACGAACCGCAAGCCCAATCAACTTCCTCTGCCAATCTCTATGGAATTAAGGAGGCAAAAAATGATCCGACCGTCGGTTTCCCCTATGGCAAGGGAAGAGTTTACCGGCTAAACAATGTGATCGACAGGCAAATCTGGTGGAACAAACAGAGCAGCTACCTCGATCCTTTTCTCAAAATTCTCCGTAGCCAGATAGCCCCCGATTTTGGTATCGATTTCGCACAGGAAGGGTTGAGAAAAAATGAAGGACTGACCTATATCCATAGGAAGATCGGAGAGAAAGAGTTCTATTTTGTGGCCAATATCCAGGACAAAACCAGCGCTATTCCCATAACTTTCAGGGTAAAAAACAAAATTATCCGCAAGTGGGATCCCTTTACAGGAAAAATTTCAGATGTCACCTGTTTCAGCGTCAACAAGGATGGAATTAGCCTCCCGCTGAGTATGGCGCCCTATGAATCTTTATTTCTCGAATTCTCGCCCGGCGAACCGGATAAGTATGTCGAACAAACCGATTTCAGGCAAATCAATGGCATCCAGGGTAGTTCGGTTGAAGCTGAAACCATCACAAACGGGCGCTTTGTGACCACTGTACAATTATCCGGTCAAAGCAAGAGCTATGTTTCAGAAGTAGTTGGCTTACCTTCTCCTTTTGTCGTTTCGGGCAATTGGCAAATGGAGTTGAAGGGCAATGAATTTCCACTTTACAGGACAACGACCAACCATCTTACCTCCTGGAGCGAAAATGAAAAGACGAAAACTTTCAGTGGAACTGGTCGTTACACCATCGATTTTACACTCTCCGGAGAATACCTGGCAAAGGACCAGAAGATTTATCTCGATTTAGGGAGAGTGGGCAATATTGCCGAAATCAGCATCAATGACCATGAATCAGGCATCGTCTGGATGCGTGGGCAGCATCCCGAAGTGACGCAGTTTTTGAAAACGGGCACCAATCATCTCGAGATCAAGGTTACCAACACTTTGATCAACCGAATAGCAGCAATGAAAGTGCCAACCCTCGTTCCTGATTATCTGGTTTCCAGGTAT
>JBBIUJ010000427.1:0-3368 GCA_037440345.1 Prolixibacter sp. | reverse complement strand
TACGAATATAAGTCCGAAAGGATTGGTTCCCGAGCGGAGCCAAGGGGGAAGGGTCGAAGAGAGGCAAAGGCGACTCCCATTTTGCGCTGTAATCCCGTTAGGGATGACCAGTATTGTAGCCCGGGGTAAAGCGACGAAGGAGCTGCAAGCCGGGTTCGGAGTGACGGAAGGAAAACCGTCTGCGAGCAGATATTCGAAAATGAGATGCTTGCAGTTTCAGACGGAATGCGTGAATCAAGGAAATTGTAGGAGGAAAAAGTTGAATAAGAAATGGAGAGACAGAAAAAGGAAATAAGACCAATCCCTTCTCAAAACTAGAAGGGAATAGAGAAATATATAAAATTGATTAAGAGATATTTAATTCACAAATGCAAAAAAAATGACAAAAGAGAAAAAGTTTATCACCTGCGATGGTAATTACGCGGCCTCTTACATCAGCTACATGTTTAGCGAAGTGGCTTGTATTTTTCCAATTACTCCATCCTCCACAATGGCTGAGGTTGTGGATGAATGGGCGGCCAATGGTCGCAAAAATATGTTTGGACAGAAGATGCTTATCACCGAGATGCAGAGTGAAGGCGGTGCCGCCGGTGCGGTTCACGGATCGCTGCAGGCAGGTGCGCTGACCACTACTTACACAGCATCCCAGGGACTTCTTTTGATGATCCCGAACATGTACAAGATTGCAGGGGAACTTTTACCTTGCGTTTTCCACGTTAGCGCGCGTGCCTTGGCAGGACATGCCCTTTCGATATTCGGCGATCACAGCGACGTTTATGCATGTCGTCAGACCGGTTTCGCAATGCTGGCTGCCGGGTCGGTCCAGGAAGTCATGGACCTTAGCGGAGTAGCCCACCTGGCAACCATCAAAACGCGGGTCCCTTTCCTTAATTTCTTTGACGGATTCCGCACATCCCACGAGATTCAGAAGATCGAACAGATTCAGCAGGATAAGCTTGCCGCCCTCGTCGACCAGGATGCACTTCAGGCTTTCCGCAACCGCGCGTTAAATCCTGAACACCCTGTCACCCGTGGTACCGCTCAGAACCCTGATATTTTCTTCCAGGCCAAAGAGGCATGCAATCCATTTTATGACGCCGTACCGGATGCTGTTGAAGCTTACATGCAGGATATTACAAAAATTACCGGCAGGGAATACCACCCTTTCACCTATTACGGGGCGAAAGATGCCGAAAATGTCATCGTGGCCATGGGGTCAGTTACGGAGACCATCCGGGAAGTGATCGATTACCTGAATGCGCAGGGCAAGAAATATGGTTTGGTGAGCGTTCACCTTTATCGTCCGTTCGCCACAAAATATTTCTTCAACGTAATGCCATCTACCGTGAAGAAAATTACTGTACTCGACCGTACCAAAGAGCCCGGGGCCAACGGAGATCCGTTGTATCTCGATGTTCGCGATGCTTTCTATGGCAAGGAGAATTGCCCGATCATCGTAGGTGGTCGTTACGGTTTAGGATCCAAAGATGTAACACCGTCACAGATCATTGCAGTATACAAAAACATGGAGATGAAAGAGCCAAAGGGCAAATTCACCATTGGCATCGTCGATGATGTGACTTTCACCTCGCTGCCATTGTTGCCTGAGATCAAAGTTTCGGCAGATGATATCTATGAAGCTAAATTTTATGGTCTTGGTTCAGATGGAACTGTGGGCGCCAATAAAAATTCCATCAAAATTATCGGTTCCGCTACTGACAAATATTGCCAGGCATATTTTGCCTACGACTCCAAAAAGTCTGGCGGATTTACCGCTTCGCACTTACGTTTTGGGGACAGCCTTATCCGTTCGACCTATCTGATCACCACTCCCGACTTCGTGGCATGCCATGTTCAGGCTTACATTCATCTCTATGATGTGTTGAAAGGTTTGAAAAAGGGTGGTTCCTTCCTGTTGAATACTATCTGGGAAGAGGATGAGGTGAAAAAACGCCTCCCCAACTCCATGAAGAAATTTCTGGCTGAGAACGAAATCAAATTTTATACCATCAATGGAACGAAACTGGCTGTAGACCTTGGTTTGGGCAACCGTACCAACACCATCATGCAGGCTGCATTCTTCAAAATTACCAATGTCATTCCTTTTGAACTGGCTGTCGACCAGATGAAAAAGGCAATTGTCAAATCGTATGGCATGAAGGGTGAGCAGATCGTCAACATGAACTTTGCCGCAGTTGATGCCGGCGGTAACAACGTATCGAAGATCGAAGTACCGAAGGAATGGGCAAATCTGACTGTCGAGGCTGAAGTGATCGATGAAGATCGTCCGGAATTTATCCGTAAGGCTGTTGACATGATCAATGCCCAGAAAGGTGACGACCTTCCGGTCTCTATCTTCAAAGGCATTGAGGACGGAACACTTCCTGCCGGAACGACTGCTTTCGAAAAGAGAGGTATCGCCGTCGATGTTCCGGAATGGATTAGTGACAACTGTATCCAGTGTAACCAGTGTTCGTATGTTTGTCCCCACGCTGCCATCCGTCCGTTCATGATCAGTGAAGAGGAGATGGCCAAACTACCTGAAGGTACCGTAGGCATCAAAGCAAATGGCAAGCAGTATGCCGGATTACAGTTCCGTATCCAGGTATCTCCTTATGATTGTACAGGTTGCGGCAACTGTGCCGATGTTTGTCCGTCAAAAGAGAAGGCGCTGGTAATGAAACCTCTTGAGTCTCAACTCGAAAACGTTCCACGCTGGAATGCCATCGAAAAATATGTCACTTACAAAGACAAGCTTGCCGAAAAAGACAAGAACATCAAGAATTCACAGTTTGCCCAGCCGCTCTTCGAATTCTCGGGCGCCTGTGCAGGATGCGGCGAAACACCTTACCTCAAGCTTATTACACAACTTTTCGGCGAGCGCATGATGGTAGCCAATGCCACAGGATGTTCTTCCATTTATGGCGGATCAGCCCCTGCAACTTCCTATACCAGCAACAAAGAGAGCGGACGCGGACCAGCATGGGCCAATTCGCTTTTCGAGGACAATGCCGAGTATGGTTTTGGTATGGCAGAAGGCATCTCCTTCAGCCGCGACCGCATTGCTAATATAATGAAGTCGGCTATTGAAGCAGGAATTTCAGCAGATGAAACAGAAGCGTTCAACGAATGGCTCGAAAACAGGGACGATACTGCTGGTTCAGAAGCCGCTACCGCGAAGGTGTTGGCCGCTATTACCGGTAAAAATGAAAAATATGCCATGGAGCTTGTCTCCCTGAAGCAATATCTGATCAAGAAATCGATCTGGATCTTTGGTGGCGACGGTTGGGCTTACGACATCGGTTACGGTGGTTTGGATCACGTTTTGGCGCAGGGGAAAGATGTCAATATCCTGGTATTGGATACAG
>JBBIUJ010000426.1:0-3374 GCA_037440345.1 Prolixibacter sp. | reverse complement strand
TAGTTTTAGTAAAAGGATGGATCCTCCCCGGATCTGTCCTTTTCAATTTATTAAACTCCGGGTATCCAAAACCTGAAAGGTATTATCTGTATTTTTGCATTAGTACTTCTGCACTAAATAATGGTTTAAATAAGATATTATGAAGGTAAATGGAAAACTCTATCGCACAATTTGGATAGATGAAACCGATGATACGGTTGTCAGGGTCATTGATCAACGGTTTTTGCCACACAAATTCATCATTGAAGATTTGAAAACCTTAGATAATGCTGCCACCGCCATTAAAGAAATGCATGTTAGAGGGGCTGGGTTAATAGGGGCTACAGCCGGGTATGGCATGTACATTGCAGCGCTGGAGGCTCCTGCAAACAATTCTTTTGAAGATTATCTGGTGAGGGCAGGAGAAAAACTAAAAGCTACAAGACCAACTGCCGTAAATCTTTCATGGGCAGTGGAAAAACAACTAAATGCCATTAAAAAAGGTTCATCCCTGGCAGACAAAATCGCCATCTCTATGAAAACCGCCATTGAAATCGCTGATATGGATGCCGAGTATTGCCGGAGAATTGGAGAGCATGGTGTTAAGCTTATTGAAGAAATTAGCAGAAAAAAGGAGGGCAAAACTGTAAATATACTTACCCATTGTAATGCAGGATGGCTGGCATTTGTAGATTATGGCTCAGCTACCGCTCCGGTTTATACAGCATTCGAAAAGGGAATAGATGTTCACGTGTGGGTAGATGAGACCCGCCCCCGAAACCAGGGTGCAAGTTTAACTGCGTGGGAACTGGGCCAACACCAGGTGCCACATACCATCATCCCGGATAATGTTGGAGGACACCTGATGCAGCATGGGCAGGTCGATTTGGTCATAGTTGGCTCGGACAGGACTACCAGCACAGGCGATGTTGCCAACAAAATTGGCACCTATCTGAAGGCTTTAGCAGCAAAAGATAATCAGGTCCCCTTCTATGTTGCACTTCCTTCCTCATCTTTCGATTGGAAAATGGAAGATGGCTTAAAAGAAATACCTATCGAGGAGAGAGGTGCCGACGAAGTTAAATACATGGAAGGGTTTTGCGATGGTGAAATAAAAAGAATTTTACTCACTCCCGAAAACAGCCGGGCAACAAACTACGCTTTTGATGTTACGCCTGCACGCTTCATTACAGGCCTGATTACCGAAAGGGGTATTTGTGAACCAAACAAAGAGAGTATTCTCAATCTGTTTCCCGAAAAGAGATGTTAAAATGGACGAAGGCTATATAAAATTTCACTGCAACTGGATTAAGGCAGACCCATTATCTATCAATCAATTACTACAAATTAACAGATGGAGGGATACCTTATACAACCTTGGGTATATTGGCGCATACAACAACGGTATTGGGTTTGGCAATATCAGCATACGTTGCGATAACAGCACCTTCATCATTACAGGATCGGCAACCGGGGGTTTCAAAACATTAAACGGGAACCATTACGTATTGGTGAATGATTACAACCTCCTTCAAAATAGCCTCACATGTACCGGACCAATTAAAGCATCTTCCGAATCATTGTCACACGCTGCAATCTATGAATGCTCGCAAGAAACCAATGCGGTTATACACATACACAACTTTAACATGTGGGAAAAGCTTATCCATAACGTCCCCACAACAAGGGAAGAGATACCATATGGTACTCCCGAAATGGCAATCGAAATAAAAAGGCTATTTAAAAGCACAAACGTTAAGACTGAAAAGATCATTTCAATGGCTGGCCACCAGGAAGGAATTATAGCATTTGGAAATACTTTGGATGAAGCCGGGGAAATACTTTTAAAATGGTCTTAATTATTCAAAAAGCTGTATCAGCTCCTCTTTCCCAATTATACTGAACGGATCTTTGTGGTTGATAAATTCGCTGGCAAGGGATGCCTTCTTCTCCTGAAGCAGTTGGATTTTCTCTTCGATACTCTTTTCTGAGATAAACCTGTAGACAAATACCTTTTTGTCCTGTCCGATGCGGTGAGCACGGCTGATGGCCTGTATCTCCGCCGCCGGGTTCCACCATGGGTCGATGATAAAGATATAATCCGCGGCAGTCAGGTTAAGTCCTACTCCTCCTGCTTTCAATGAAATCAAAAATATATTTTTATCACCCTTAGACTGGAATTCGGAGATGACTGTTTTTCGGTCGGTAGTTTGGCCGGTGAGCCGGCAGAAACCCCACTCTTTGCTTCTGCACGACTCTTCCAAAAGGTTGAGATGCTTGACAAACGAGGAGAAGACTAATATTTTGTGGTTCTCTGCTACCAGAACCTCAAGCATGGAGAGTATTTCGTTGAATTTACCCGATTCGATAGCGGATGCCGGATCAATCAACCGGGGGTGAATGGCAATCTGCCTAAGTCGTGTAAGCGCCTGTAACACTACAAAAGTTGTATTTCGAGGCTCCAGGTCATCAATATTTTTAAGCAGGTAATTTCTCACGGAAGATTTTTCGGCTTCATAGAACTCTTGTTGCTCAACCGTCATTTCGATAGAGAGTAGTTCTTCCATCACCGGAGGTAAATCGGCAGCCACTTGTTCTTTTGTCCTCCTAAGAACAAAGGGTTCAATCAGACGATTGAGCCTTGACGTTGCCTCCTCATCCCGCTCTTTCTCTATAGGCAGCAGATAGTTCTCTTTGAAGAATTTAAAACTCCCCAGTTGTCCGGGATTGAGAAAATTCATTTGTGACCAGAGGTCAGATAGCGAATTCTCAATTGGGGTTCCGGTCAATGACAACCTGAACTTTGCCGGGATGGAGCAAACAGCTTTGTAGCTTTTTGATTCGGCATTTTTGATGTTTTGACTCTCATCCAGAATCAGATAGAAAAATGTGTGCTTCGCCAATACATCGCTGTCATTTCTTACTGTACCATAGGTTGTCAGAACAACATCATAATAATGAATCAGTTGGGCAAAATCGACCTTCTCCCTTCGTTTTACCCCTGAATAGGTATATACCTTGAGCGCTGGTGCAAATTTCCGGATCTCATTTCCCCAGTTATGGAGTAACGATACCGGCAGGACGATCAAACTGGCCGGTTGATGCCCTTCTGTTGATCCTTTTTTATCCGTGAAAAGCGATAGCTGCCCAGCGGTGTCCGATGGTAAAAAATAATCCAGGTCTGCTTTCCGCTTGTGCTTTGCCAATAAAACCAGCGTTTGAAGGGTCTTCCCAAGCCCCATGTCATCGGCCAAACACCCGTTCAGGCCGTTTTGCCACAGGTGCATCAGCCAGTTGAATCCATCGTATTGATATTTTCTGAGTTTTGCCTGGATCGTATCTGGTACTTCATGCTCTACCAACAGGTGACTGCTCATCTGGCCGATCCGCTGCTC
>JBBIUJ010000425.1:0-3426 GCA_037440345.1 Prolixibacter sp. | reverse complement strand
AATTATTCTCGAGAGGGAGTTGAAAAAGAGAAAACTTCCTAAGAGACGTATTGCATTGACTATTGGAGAGTTTCCTCAACTGTTGGGAGATATTACTAAAGGTAAGCGTCGCATAAATCCAGCATTATCTATAAGACTTGGCGATGCGTTAGGCATTGATGAAAGTTTCTTTTCAGTTTTACAAGCTTATTACGATATAGAGCAACAAAAGAAAAGACAAACTCGGAAAAAACTACCTAAACTAAGACTTTTACGACCAGTTTTATTTTGGGATACAGATATTAATTCTATAAATTGGGAAAAGAGTAAAGGCAGTGTAATAAGACGTACATTTGAGCGGGGCAATGATCAGGAAATTCTAGAAATAATTCGTTTTTATGGTAAAAAGGAAGTTCAAGCTATCTTAGCCCAAATCTCAAACCGTCCCTATGTAATGGAAAGCAATATGGAAAAATATCTCCGTTGAGTAAATGATCAGCCACTTAAAATACAACACAGTAAAGCCTCAGCTACGAAATATTTTATCATGGTTGATGGCTGAAGAAATTTTCGATCCTTTCCGACTGGTTGGAGGAACTGCATTAAGTTTGCAATTGGGACATCGTGAATCCGTTGATATTGATTTGTTTACCGAGACTCTTTATGGAGAAATAAATTTTGATGCCATTGACAGGCATTTAAAAGATAATTTTGAATACGTCGATTCACCAGATGTACCGGTTGGAATGGGTAAATCGTATTTTATAGGTAATTCTGCTGAAGACAGTATCAAGCTTGATTTATTTTATACCGATCCTTTCATACAACCAGCTTTAAATATTGACAATATCAGGTTAGCTACTCTCGATGACATAACGGCAATGAAGATCGACGTTGTTAGTCGTGGAGCTCGGAAAAAGGATTTTTGGGATTTACACGAGTTGTTAGACTCCTATTCAGTCCCTCAAATGATTCAGTTACATGAAGAGCGTTATCCGTACACGCACGATCCCAATGAAATACTCCGGAACTTTACCAATTTTAAAGCTGCTGATAATGATTTCGAACCTATCTGCCTTAAAGGTAAATATTGGGAACTCATTAAGCTGGATTTTGTTGAAGCAATTGAAAAGTTAAGTAATGAGCAATCTTAGTCACATTTATCCAAAAAGACGGCATTTCGTGATTTTGAGAAACTAATTGAACTTAGAATTTTAACAAAGGTTGCGGAGAGAACACGAACTTATTATATTCTCAAAGTCGAATAAATGTCCGATCAAATTGGAGGATGTCCAATAAACGTTTGAATTAACGAGAGTTTATCTATATTGTCATTTCATTTAGTTCATCCCTAAAGCACCCTAATCCATAAATGGCTATATTAATTATGATTATACTTTCTCTATTTGTTCGAACACCCAAAAGCCCAGTAATAACTAAAATTACGAGACCTTTGTAAATTTTTTTTGCCTCCAAATGGAGAGGTGTCTAACTTTTTGCATGAAGATTTTGAGGTCGTGTTGAAATTTATGAATACTAAAATAGTAAATGCACTATTAAGTGCACTTGTTCGTTGAAATATAAACTTAGTTCAATCATTGAATAATTACTTTTTTACAAATGTTAAAATTTGCCAGTCAGGTTTGAAAGATTTAATATTTAAGTTTTTTTATATCCTTTTTGATTCTACGATAAATGCAATCTTTACTTGAACAGAGCGTGCATACGTATTTTCTGAATTTTACCTTTTCTCCAATTCCAATAATGCCACTGACTGATTTCAGGGGAGACATCAGGGCCGAATCCGACAGCGATATTCCACAAACATTTTCAGGGAACAATGAAAATAGCTTATGCTGATCGGCTACCGGCCATTGACAGTACCCTGGACTATATCGATTGGTCAGTTGTTCATTTGTTGATTCGACCTCCTTTTTTAAATGAGACTGAAGTAAATCACAGGCGGCCTCGGTAATCATACTCCCCATAATATCCAAGATGTATCCTAAAATAGGATCTTCACCGTAAAGTAACCTGGAAGATTCTTCACTAATAGTTTTGCCTGCTGTACAAACATAAAATGTAGCTCGTTCTGTCCCCTTTAATTCTTTGCAGACAGCTTTGCCAACATCAAACTGTTGTCCGCCTGCGTGTACCGTAAAGTTTTGTTGGTTAATTTGTAAGTTATCAATTATACAATAAGCGCCCTTTATATCTGGCAATTTATCGGCAAAGTTCATGGCCAGATCGATGCTACTTTCGAATAGTTCGGGAAAACTATCTTCATTATACCCAAACAAAAGTGCAATTTCTTTGGGATTAATTGAAAGATCAGAAAATTTAAACGTATATTCTTGATTCATATCTTGCTAAACATTCTTCCATTATAAAATTACATTGAGTTTGCACAACAAACCGAAACGACAAGTGGGAAATCACAAAATCGGATCAGGTACTCAGATTAAAGCAACATTTTATCCACATAAATATTCTGAAAATTGGGGTCCCCTTCCAGGTTGATATGCTCGGTTTTTACCAGAATTTCGTTGATGATTTTTTCATCAGAGAACAGGAACATTTTGGCGCCAATCAGGGCTGTATTTCCCATTTTGTATATCCTTTCTTCCGGAAGTTCGATCATCCCCAAATCTGAAACATGTTCCAGATTTATGTAATTTCCAAATCCCCGGCAATATATACCTGTTGAATATCAGAAACCGGGATTGACAATTTATTGGCAAGGATGGTCATTCCAGCAGCAATTGCAGCTTTGGCCAGTTGAAATTCGTTAATGTCTTTCTGTGTCAGGATAACTCTCCCGATCAGTTTGATGTGGTCTTGTCCTGAATTGATTTCCCCAAAGAGCCCGATCTGATCTAGCTTGCGCAAAATTGCAACCGCATCAATTAATGCGCTGCCGCAAATTCCTTTTGGGGAGGTATTCCCGATAACATGAGCCACGATATTTTCAATATCAAGGTTGAAGGAGGATATGGCTCCGGTAACAGCCCTCATGCCCATTGAAATGTTGGCGCCTTCAAAGGCAGGCCCGGCGGCAGTTGAAGCACAAACAATCTGGTTTTTGTTTCCTATGGCAATTTCACCGTTGGTTCCCAAATCAATCAGGGCGGTATAAACTTCCTTTTGGTGAAGCCCGGTCGCAGCGATTCCTGCCAGGATATCGCTGCCCACAAAACTTCCGATGGATGGGTAAAATTGTACTTTTTCGACTACTTGAAATTTCCAACCCAATTCTTCCGGATTAAATCTTTTCATCCCCAGATTTTCACTGCGAAACGAGTACATTGCAAGCGAAGTAACGTCACAATTACTGAAGATCAGTTGCATAGCGGTGTTGCCAACCAGAACTACTTTTTGTAAGGCAACTTTATGTTTTTCAACTATCAGTTCAATCATTGCCCCGATTGCTGATCGGATGACCCGGGT
>JBBIUJ010000424.1:0-3426 GCA_037440345.1 Prolixibacter sp. | reverse complement strand
CGATCGCTGCGCGAAGAAACAGCGATTGAAGCCTGGGTATGCAACGATCTCGATAAATTCCCATTCGGCTGCCAACTCAAATATCAGCTTGAAAAAGATGGGAAAGTAATATTTGCCAACCATGTTACCGCCAACATCCCAATCAACAGTTCGCAGTTTCAGGGGTTCCTGAAATTTAAAGCGCCAATTGTGTCATCCCGGACGGCCTGTACCTTTCGCATCGCGCTGGTGAATGACAAGGGCGAAAGTATTAGTCAGAACGAATTCAGATTTGACCTCTTTCCCAAAGCAACTCCTTCAAAAAAAATGGTTTATGTTCTTGGAGAACAAACCGGCAAAGCGGCACAACTGGTTCAACAAGCCGGGTACACGACAGCACTCTCTGCCGAAACAGCAGATGTAATCTTTGTGGATGATTTTGCACAATATACACAAGCGGAAAAGCATATCAACGACTTGGTAAATCAGGGGAAAAAGCTCATATTCATTGAACTTCCGGCACAACGATACCGGGTTGGAGGCACATCCGTTTTGATTGAAAAAACCACCATGGGAGATTACTATTTTGTCTCTCCGTGTACCGGCCATTCCCTGGTCAAAAACTTCAAACCATTCGATTTCAAAATGTGGTGCAATGGAAGGAAAGGCTATATCGAGCCTATTCTGGCCTATACCATTTCTGCTCCCGAATGGAGACCAATCATTTCAAGTGGCGCCTCAAACTGGGTAGCCGACAAAGGAGCGGTGATGGCCGTATCCGAACTGAAATATGGGAAAGGTCTGTTCCGAATTTGCGAATTACAACTGATTGACAGAATTTTATATAATCCAACTGCGAGACTATTCATAGATAAAATGATCGCTGAATAAGCAATAATGTGAATTAATCTGATTACCCAAAACGAAAAAATAATGAAGATCGGTTCAATTTTGAAAATATCGCTTTTCGTATGGCTCATTGCCTTGCCTTACACCTTTTGGGGTCAATCTATTGAACCCGGAAAGCATCAAAACAGCACTCCTTTAAATATATCAGGTTACAATGTGGTATGGGATTCTCCCGGTAACGACGCATTGGGTTCAATGCCATTGGGCAATGGAGACATTGGAGTAAACGTCTGGGTTGAACCATCGGGCGACCTTCTGTTGCTACTCTCGAAAACAGACGCGTTTGACGAATTCAATCGCCTGCTCAAGTTGGGACGAATTCGCATTAAGATCACCCCTGCACTATGCGAAAGACCTTTTACACAAATCCTTAAAATGGAAGATGGCGCCGTTCAAATCAGGAGTGGCCGGACTAACGCCAGGGTATGGGTGGATGCCAATCATCCGGTTATTCAGGTTGACCTGCAAAGTTCAACTCCCATTCAAACGGAAGTGAAAACAGAGATTTGGCGAACCTCGGAGCGCAAACTGGATAGAATCTCCGGGCAAGAAAAGGAAGAACATTCCTCCTATGGAAATTTTCCCGATAAAAATAGGGTGAACCCTGACACAGTTTTGCCACACAGCTCAGGCCAGATTGCCTGGTGCCACCGCAACATAGAATCACAATGGCAAGCCAACCTGAAACTAACCGGATTGGAGGAGGAAATTGCTCTCGGAAAAGATCCCATACTGAACCGGACTTTTGGGGCGCTGGTGCGGGGAACGAATCTGCAGGCGGTTTCCGACACGGTAATGAAAAGCATTACCACTGCAAAATCGGGCACCATTCGGATTTTCCCCTTAACAAAAACGACAGGCTCTGAGGCAGAATGGCTAAAAGCCGTTGAAGAACAGGCAGATCTTATTCCGGCAAACACAAACAAGCGTTTTGCTGCTCATCAGCAATGGTGGCGCCAGTACTGGAACCGGAGTTGGATTGATATAACATCCACTGATCCAAAAGAAGAAGTCAACGTTAAACGGGTTACAGAAGCATATATCCAGCAACGGTTCATAAATGGATGTGCCGGGCGAGGCCAACTTCCAATTAAATTTAATGGCTCGCTGTTCACCGTGAATCAGCTCTTCGACCCGGACTACCGTCGTTGGGGAGGGCCTTACTGGTGGCAGAATACCCGGTTGCCATATTGGGGCATGCTCTACTCCGGAGACTTTGACCTGATGGCTCCCCTCTTTAAAATGTACCTGGATGCCTTGCCCTTGCGAAAGGCCGCGACAAAAAAATATTACGGTCACAACGGCGCCTTTTATCCTGAGATCATGTACTTCTGGGGAAATTATACCGATGTCAATTATGGATTTGACAGGCAAGGGAAACCGGATGGACTGACTGAAAACACCTATATCCGGTATTATTGGCAAGGCGGACTGGAACTGGTAGGTATGATGCTCGATTATTACGATCTGACACAAGATGCCAATTTCAGGGATATAACTTTAGTGCCATTGGCCAAAGAGATCATTTGCTTCTTCGACCAACACTGGAAACGCGGGACTGACGGCAAAGTTTTCTATTCACCGGCAGCTTCCCTGGAAACCTGGCACGAAGCCACCAACCCAACTCCCGAAATCGTTGGACTGCGCTACCTTTTACCACGGCTTCTGGAACTACCTGTAGAAGAACCATGTAAGGAGCAATGGCGCAAATTACTGGCCGACCAGCCTGAAATTCCATCTATAACCGAAAGCGGTCAAACACGGATACTTCCTGCCAAGACATTTGGTAAGCTGAGCAATATTGAGAATCCGGAACTCTATGCCGTTTTCCCTTATCGTGTTTTTACCAAAATGGCTGATTCAAAGACACTGCAAACCGGCATCAATACCTGGAAGAATAGAAAAAATCTTGCAAATATCGGGTGGCAGCAGCAACCTGTTCAGGCCGCCCTGCTTGGGCTGACTGATGAAGCCAGGACGATGGTTATCGAGCGGGTTCAAAACTCTGCCAAAGGATACCGTTTCCCCGGCTTTTATGGACCAAATTACGACTGGACCCCAGACCAGGACCAACCCACGGTTTTCATGATCGGATTGCAACGAATGCTGATGCAATGTGAAGGCGACAAAATCCTGCTTTTCCCAGCATGGCCCAAAGAGTGGGATGTAACATTCAAACTGTATGCACCGAAACAGACAACCATTGATTGTGAAATGAAACAGGGAAAAATCGTGAAGTTGAAAGTGACCCCCGCATCGAGGGGAAAAGATGTAGTTACTTTGTACCAATAAAACATTTGGTTCAAAGAATTCTGCCAAACCAATTCACAAAATAAAAAGTATCAAATACAAAACCAATATGAATACAGCAATTTTAGATTTCTCAATTTGTTGGTCTGCATGCAGAAAAAAAGGATCAATCAGAAGCGCAATGATATTTGGTGTACTCAGTTGTATTGCCATGTTTGGTTTTGGGCAAACGCAACAATTGCCAAATCAGGTAGTACCAGCTGTTCGTCAGTTTTCGGCTGTTTCAGG
>JBBIUJ010000423.1:0-3439 GCA_037440345.1 Prolixibacter sp. | reverse complement strand
CTTCCCCAATTCGTTTGTAGTCCTTTGCTTCTGGCAATATTTTGTAATGGGTGCCGTCTGTCAGTACAAAAACAGAACACTCCACCCCCGAAAGAAACTCTTCAATGACAACAGTTGAGCTAGCGCTGCCAAAAAGGCCGTTCAGCATCTCCCTGAGTGAATGAATGGCTTCATGAAGGTGTTCTATGATCAACACTCCCTTTCCGGCGGCCAGTCCATCGGCTTTCAATACATAGGGGGCTTGAACGCTTTTCAGAAACTCAATGCCCTCATCCAGGTTTCCCTGATTTACCGTGAAATATTTCGCAGTCGGAATACCATTCCTCACCATAAATTCCTTGGCGAACTCTTTGCTGCCCTCCAATCGGGCTCCCTGGCTGCCGGGCCCGATGACGGGTATTTTTTTCAGTTGCCTGTCCGCTAGGAAAAAATCGTGAATGCCTGCAACCAGCGGAATTTCAGGACCAACCACAACCATTTGAATCCGGTTCTCAAGAACCGCCTCCCGTATCGCAAAAAAATCAGTTGTGTCAATGGCAAGATTCTGCCCCAAGCTGGCTGTACCTGCATTTCCTGGCGCAATGAAAAGATTATCAACTTTGCTGCTTTGCTTCAGTTTCCAGGCAAAAGCATGCTCTCTTCCACCCGATCCTATGATTAAAATGTTCATTTATTATAGTATTGAAAGTGCAAAATAACGAAGATTTTCCTTTCTAGAAGTACGAAAACTGCCTTTACTGAAATTTATCCTATATTTGAGTGAACTAGAGTGACTAAAGTGAGCTAAAGTGATTAAAGTTGGAACTCCCATCAGTTGAACCAATTTTGCTTGTAGCGAAGTACTTTAGTCACTTTAGCTCACTTTAGTCACTCTAGCTCACTCTAGTCACTTTCAAATAATATGACAAAACAATCTATCGTAGTCCTGGGCAGCACCAATACCGACATGGTGATCAAAACCACCAAGCTGCCACTACCCGGAGAGACCATTTTGGGAGGGGACTTTCTGATGAACCCCGGTGGTAAGGGGGCCAATCAGGCAGTTGCAGCAGCACGGTTAAACGGAAAAGTAACGATAGTTGCTAAAACCGGTGTAGACCTCTTTGGATCGCAAGCAAAAAAACTTTTTCAGGCCGAAAAACTGAATACTGACTTTCTCTTTACCGATGCAGAGTCTCCGTCCGGAATAGCATTGATCACAGTGGATGAACAGGCAGAAAACTGTATTGTTGTTGCGCCTGGAGCCAACGCAAGATTGCTTCGGGCAGACGTTGACAAAGCCGCTGAGGCCATACGAAATGCCGGAATTATCCTAATGCAACTGGAAATACCTTTGGATACTGTCTGCTATGCAGCTGAAATTGCTACAAAAGCAGGTAAAAAAGTGATCCTCAATCCGGCGCCGGCCCGACCACTGCCTGAGGAACTTCTAAAAATGCTTTACCTGATCACACCCAACGAAACTGAGGCAGAACTGCTTACGGGGATTCCGGTTACCGATCTTCCGTCGGCTGAAATAGCAGCCCGCAAATTGTTGGGGAAAGGGGTTCAGGTAGTCGTGGTTACGCTTGGGAGCAAAGGGGCATTGCTGGTAACAGCCGAACAATGCCTAATGATTCCTACTTTCAAGGTTAAAGCGATAGACACAACCGCGGCAGGCGATTGTTTCAATGGAGCGCTTGCCGTCGCTATCGCGGAAGGCGCTG
This sequence comes from Prolixibacter sp., assembly GCA_037440345.1. Lineage (GTDB taxonomy): Bacteria > Bacteroidota > Bacteroidia > Bacteroidales > Prolixibacteraceae > CAINVV01. The sequence continues at coordinate 1,733 of JBBIUJ010000423.1, read as the reverse complement.
ACCTTGTGAGTGCCATCACTTTTGCCAACAAGGCTGCCTCTATTTCGGTCACCCGGATGGGGGCCCAGGCGTCTGCTCCCTACCGGGATGAGGTAGTTTAACCTCTACGAGGTAAAGGGATCTTTGGGGGTTGAATTTCTACAATACTTTATCCGCTACGCGGAAAGGCATCGGCAGAACCCAACCCTGTTATAACTAAAGAATTAAATACCTGCTAAATAACAGGATTGGTTAATAAAATTCCGCGTAACGGATAGAGTTTCGTTGATTACCCGAGCAAATCTATAAACATGAAAAATTCTGTTGTCATACTCTTATTATTCTGTGTTTGGATCATTCAATCCTGCACCTCTCCACGAAAACCTGAAACTACTGTCCCAATCAAAATCATCCTCGATACCGACATCGGTCCGGATTTCGATGATGCCGGTGCGGTAACACTCCTTCATGCTCTGGCCGACAGCGGAAAGGTTGAAATTCTCGGTATCATGGCTTGCAACAAAGATTCGCTCGTGGTACCAACCATCGATGTAATGAACACCTATTTCGGGAGACCAGCCATCCCGGTAGGCGCACCAAAATCGAAGGGGGTAAAGATTGGCTCAGATAAACACTGGCCGGATTCTATCGTTGCGCGCTACCCTCACACTATCCGATCGACCAATGACGCACCTGATGCGGTAACCCAATACCGCAAAATTTTATCGAGCCAACCAGACGGGTCGGTCACCATCGTTTCCATCGGATTCATAACCAACCTCAACAATCTGCTGCAATCGCGTGCTGATCAGATCAGTACCCTAAATGGAAGTGATCTGGTAGCCCGGAAAGTCAAAAAGCTTGTTTCGATGGCCGGTTGGTTCCCCAAAGGCAAGGAGTACAATGTCTACATGGATTCCACCGCATCGAAATATTGTTTCGAACACTGGCCAACTCCGGTTGTTTTTACCGGATTCGAAATCGGCGTAAAAATTAAAACCGGATTAAAACTGGTGGGCAGTGCAGTCAGGCACAGTCCTGTTAAGGATGCCTTCCGGATCGCCATGGCCGGATCAAAAGACGATCTGAACGGACATAGTAGTTGGGACCAAACCGCTGTTTTAATCGCAATATATGGAACTGAACCCTTTTTTACTACCGTGAATGGCACCATCAGGGTGAGTCAGGATGGGAGCAATACCTGGGATGACAATCCAGAAGGGAAGCAGCGCCTGGTTAAAATGAAAATGAGTCCGGACAGCCTGGCAGCATTTATCGAGAATCGGATGATGCATTTGCCGGTGAAGAAGAACTAAATGCCGAAGAGACGACTGGGAAGAGGGAAAGACCGAGAGACCGAGTGATGGAAAGACAGAAGACTAGACTTGGAGACTACAGGAGAATATGGGAAGATGAGACCGGTCCCCGAGCGTAGCCGAGGGGCAACGGTTCCTATAGTCCTGATTGTCCTGAGAATCTACAATTTCTAAAAAGAACAAGAATGTTTGAACGAACAAATCTAAAACAACAACCCACTAAACATGAAGCACTTTAACATTTTATCATTTACATTGCTGGCATTGCTTTTTTCCTGCAACAAGCCAGACCATACCATTCGAACCATCACTCTTGAGATTCTGAAAGATAAAATAGCCGGTGGATGGGCAGGGAAAATTATTGGCGTCACTTATGGCGCGCCGACCGAATTTAGGGCAATGGGTCACACTTTTGAGGATTCCATCCGCTGGACCCCA
>JBBIUJ010000422.1:0-3450 GCA_037440345.1 Prolixibacter sp. | reverse complement strand
GAGTCCGGCGATTGCGCGGTACTCTTTTTTCGTCCGGATACGGTACTCTTTCTCAACATAAGGGATTAGTTCATTGATAAATGTATCTTCCCAGTTGACCTTCCCATCAAAACTGTTGCAGTACCAGGTAAGTTTGCCATCAGGAATGATGATGATACATGGGGGTATTTTACCTTCGGAAATGCCTTTGTCAGCAATCCTGTTCGCTTCGCCAAACTGGATCCAGCCAGTCTCGTCGTCCGAGTATCCGTGTAACAGATAAACAACCGGATAACTTCTCTGGGAGGTAGAATAGTCTTCAGGTAAATAGACAGAATAGTTCATTTTTGTACCTGACTTTGAAGTAAAAGTCAACGATTCGATCACTTTTCCACCTTGAGAAAAGGCAGTTTGGAAAAAGAACAGGAAGCCGAGGATTAGTAGGTAATTTCTCATTTTAACATTGATTTGTTTGTAAAACTCAGTATATGCAAGGCAAATCTAACAATAAACAAGCTGTTTTACTATCTTTGAGCATAGAATTGCACAGGCAAATTCCATCTTTTTCAACTTTAGAAAATGACAACACTAATTCTTGGCTTCTTATTCGGAGCTTTGCTCCAAAGCGCCAAACTGAACCGTTTTGATACCATAAGCGGTATGGCAACCCTCCAAAACTACAAAGTGGCCAAAGCCATTGCACTTGCCATCGGTGTGGGAGTAATCCTTCTGAACATCGAAATTGGAATGGGTTTCGCCACCTACCACATCAAGCCGCTTTTGCTGGGTGGTATCGTTTTGGGTGGAGTGATTTTTGGAGCCGGCATGGCCATTCTGGGTTACTGTCCGGGAACGGTGATGGTATCGGCAGGCGAGGGTTCGCTCGATGCAATGGTCGGAATCCTGGGGGGATTGGCCGGAGGATTGGTTTACACGTTGGTACTGCCCAACCTCAGCCCGCTTCTGGGACCAAATCTTGGGACCTATTCCATGTTTACGGCCTTTGGCTCAGATCCGTTCCTGTTCTACTCATTGGCTATACCTGCCGGGCTTGTCTTTGTGGCGGTTGCGTTTGTGATTCACCGAATGGAAAAGAGCGCCGACAGAAGTTGGATCTTTGCCGGCATTGGCCTGGCCATCCTGAATACATTAGTTTTCCTCATAGCAGACCGTCCGATTGGCGCCTCTACCTTCTTTCCATATGTCGCCGACAACGTTTTCGGAGTTGTCAACAATGATTATTTCAAACAAATCAGTAAACCCGGAAGTTGGGAATTAAGCTTCCTGGCCGGCGGCTTCTTGTCTGGTCTGGTCATCTCCTTATTGCGGAAAGATTTCAAAATCAGGATGATTCATGACAATTGGGAAAAATACAAAGGCAAAAGTTTCGGCAAAAGGGCAATTTGGGCATTTATAGGGGGATTTATTCTGATCTTTGGGGCCCGAATGGCAGGCGGATGCACATCAGGACACATCCTCTCCGGCGGGATGCAACTTGCAGCGAGCAGTCTTTTGTTTGCCGTTTTTGTCTTTGCAGGATTGCTGTTGACTGGAAAATACTTTTACACCAAATAATGCAAACACCAATGAACACTGGTAATTTCCTGGCATTCGATCTTGGCGCCTCCTCCGGAAGGGCTATGCTTGGTACAATTGCAGACAAACAACTTAAGCTTACCGAAATTCATCGTTTCGAAAACCGCATGGTCGAAATTGACAATCATTTCTACTGGAACATATTTTCGATCTTCGATGAACTGAAAACCGGACTTAAAAAGTGCATCCGTGACCATGGCATCCAGCCAGATTCCATTGCCATCGATACCTGGGGTGTCGATTTTGCCTTTGTTGACAAGGATGGAATGATAGCCTCCCTGCCGTATGCCTACCGGGATAGGCGCACCGATTCGGCCATGGAAGATTTTTTTAAGATCATGCCCAGGGAGGAGCTTTACCTTAAAACCGGCATACAACTGATGCAGTTCAACTCCCTGTTTCAACTATTTGTCAACCAAAAGACCAAAGCGCCCCAGTACGAAATTGGCAAGGAGCTTCTTTTTATGCCCGATGCCCTCTCCTACCTTTTTTGCGGGGTCAAAAAGAATGAATTTTCCATTGCATCCACCTCCCAACTCCTGAAGCCCGGAAAATTAGCCTGGGAAACCTCCCTTTTTGAGGCCATGGGCGTCGATCCGGCCATCATGCAGGAGATAGTCTTACCAGGAACGCTTTTGGGCAAAATCAAGCCTGAGGTTCAAAAAGAGACCGGCAGCAGCGCCATACCTGTAATTGCTGTTGCATCCCACGATACAGCCTCCGCCATTGCCTCAGTTCCGGCTTCCGGAAAGAATTGGGCTTACATCAGTTCAGGAACCTGGTCGTTGATGGGAATAGAATCCGACAAACCACTTATTTCGAAAGAGATACTGGCCCTCAATTTCACCAATGAAGGAGGTGTGGAAGGAACCACCCGTTTCCTGAAAAACATCATGGGATTATGGCTTTTGCAGGAGTGCAGAAGAAGTTGGTCGCACAAAGTCAATTACTCGTGGAGCGAAATGGTCGATTTAAGTACCATATCGCAACCTTTTAAACGTCTGATAGATCCTGATGATTCAAGTTTTCTGAATCCGGTTGATATGCCCCAGGCCATCATCGATTATTGCCTGAAAACAGGTCAGCCAAAGCCCGAAACACACGGGGAATTCATTCGGTGCATTTTTGAAAGCCTTGCAATGAAATACCGGCTTACACTCGATTCGATCAGGTCTGTCATCTCCTATCCAATCGACATCGTGCACATCATCGGGGGCGGCGCCAACAATGAGCTCCTTTGCCAGTACAGCGCCAATGCGCTCCAGCTTCCGGTAAAAGCTGGTCCTACGGAAGCTACTGCTATCGGGAATATCCTAATTCAGGCCAAAGCCATGAAAGCCGTGACAAGTCTTGACGAGATAAGAACCATGGTGGGTGAATCTTTCGGCACAAAAACGTTTATGCCTGCAGAAGCCGATCTATGGCAAGTTCAGTTTGAACGGTTCCGCAGAATTGTCGAGTAATAAAAAAATATTAATGTCATACCTAATATGCTCTGTTGCGTAAGAACCGACTTTTATTGATTCAAATTTTGCCGAAATAATTATTTTTTTATTTTTGGCATCCTCCCATTTGGAGGCAATAAATAAAAATTAAATAAAAATATGATGAAAAGAACACTTTTACTTGTGATGATGGGAGTTATGCTATCCACTATCTCCTCTGCACAGATAGCCAAACATGCTTTGGGATTACGTTTTGGGACCGATGATGGCTTTGGCACTGAACTCTCCTACCAACATGGCTTGCGTGGCAACAACAGGCTTGAATTTGATTTAGGCTTCAACAATTATCACGAAAATTACATGAATTACCGGTACAATTATACAAGCTGGGGACTATCAGGCCTTTACCACTGGGTATATAAACTCGATT
>JBBIUJ010000421.1:0-3465 GCA_037440345.1 Prolixibacter sp. | reverse complement strand
GTACCAATATCTTCGGGACTTTTAACCTGATCCATGCTGCGAAGGAGAACTGGAAGGGCGCCATGGAAGGGAAACGTTTTTACCACATCTCGACGGATGAGGTTTATGGTTCACTCGGAGAAACCGGACTTTTTACAGAAACAACCTCCTACGATCCCCAGAGTCCTTATTCTGCCTCGAAGGCAAGTTCCGATCACCTGGTCAGGGCTTATCACAATACTTTTCACCTGCCGGTTGTGATTTCCAACTGTTCGAACAATTATGGACCCAATCAGTTTCCGGAGAAGTTGATTCCTCTTTGTATCCACAACCTCCAACATAACAAACCCATTCCGGTATATGGGAAAGGGGCGAATATCAGGGATTGGCTTTATGTTGAAGACCATGCTTCGGCCATCGACGTGATTTTTCACCATGGTGTCGATGGGGAAACTTATAACATCGGCGGAATCAATGAATGGACAAACATTGATTTGATCAAGGCATTGTGTGATGTGGTTGATCAACAGTTGGGCAGGGCGCAAGGCAGTTCCCGACAGTTGATTACCTTCGTAAAAGACCGTGCAGGCCACGATATGAGGTATGCCATCGATTCATCCAAGATTCAAAGAGAGCTGGGATGGAAACCTTCCCTGCAGTTTGAGGAAGGCCTTGCCAAGACTGTCGCCTGGTACTTGAAAAATTCGGAGTGGCTTGAGAATGTATCTTCCGGAGCCTACGAAAAATATTACGAAAAGCAGTATCACCAAAGGTAATGCTATATTCTGGAAGCAGTTACTGCAACCGGACCGTCAGGCGTATCTGCTTTCCCTTCCAGTTTCCCGTTGACCATTTTAAAAATTACGGTAATTGGGGTTGATTCAATGGTTATGATGACTGAAATCAACTCTTCCTTGATGGTAATTTGCGTAAAATCCACTTTTTGCCCTTCGATAACCAATTCCCCTTTGAGCTTATCATCGGCCTGAATAAAGTTTATCTGTCCGGAAGTATAGTTCGGTGGTGCAGTTGGTGCGGTATATTGCCATTTCCCGATCAATTTTTTCTGGTCAAAATTGACTGCCTGAAGCTGCACAAAAAGTGTCATCAAAAGAATTAATGTTAAAAGTAGTTTTTGAGTTTTCATGTAAACTAAAATGTTTATAATGTTTATAATGTTTGATATATTGCCGGTCCCTGAGCCTGTCGAAGGGAAATGTTTGAACCCTATTAACTTTAAAAACCATTCAAACCTTTCAAACTTGATGAACAATTCCCATAACCCGGTCTACGGCATCATGGACTTGTGAGGGATCCTCGAAGCCAATGGTCATGGCATGTACTCTTTTGCTTTGAACGACATACTTGAGCGATGCTGTTCTCTCCTCCTCTTTGAGCAGTCCGCCGCAACCAAAAATTTTCATCCCCAGCACTCCTTTTCCTCTGGATCCTGCAATTTCCAAAAGCGACATGATCTTTTCGGGAGTGCCATCCATCTTGATCTGTTTGTTGTTGATTCGCGCAAGAACAACATCGGGCCAGTCGTGGTTGACACCACTTTCCAATGCCCCAAAATCGTGGGCCGAGAAGCCAACTTTTTTGATGAGTCCCTTTGATTTCGCTTCACTTAATCCATCCATAAAACGCCTTTTGTCTTCGGTCCAATTGGCTTTGGTCATGCAGTGCAGTAATACAATATCAAGGTAATCTGTCTGCAACTCCTGCCGGATGCGATCGAGCATCTGATCTACAGGCTGGAGTGGGTGCCAGTCAAGATTGTCTGTCCAAATTTTTGTCATGAGGGTGATCTCCTCCCTTGGCAAAAGCTTCAGGGCCTCCTTGGCAAAAGGATGCGATCCGTATGTATCGGCAGTATCCAGGAAGCGGATTCCCCTGTCAAATCCTGCCCGGACTATCAGTTTGAATTTTTCCAGTCCCATGCGTGTTTGGTTGGAAGCATGGTTCCAGCCATTGGTGCCCATTCCCATGGCCAATCTGGTCACCTTTAATCCGGTTTTACCAAGATTGACCTTATCGACTTTGGTTGGAATATTTTGTGCGGCACCCAGGGTTGATAGGGCCCCGGTAGCCACAATAGCTCCGGCAACACCTGTCCGGATGAAAAGACGACGTGTGAATTCAGCCATTTGCAGTGGTTTAGTCCACCGAAATTAGCAAAAATTTATTTCAATCCAACATGGGTGTAATCGACCGTTGTGTCAGCATATCTTACTGCTATTTGATCGAGGATCTGGAGAACTTCCTCTATTTCATCGGCCCGGAGCAATTGGATACGAAGCTCTTTGAAATCTTTCAAGTTGGGAAAATATCGGGCAAAATGGCGGCGCATCTCGAGTACTGCTCTTCGGGGATCATCTTTCCAGGTTAGCGACTGGTTGAGTTGTTCTTTGACATTCCCTACCACAAACGGAACCGTAGGCGGAGGCAAAATTTCACCCGTATTTAAAAAATGGCGCACTTCACGAAAGATCCATGGCCGTCCGATAGAACCCCTGCCGATCATCAATCCATCGACTCCCGACTGATCGAGCAGGGCTTTGGCTTTTTCCGGTCCGGAAATATCGCCGTTGCCGATGATGGGAATCTTCATTCTCCGGTTGTTCTTGACCTCTGCGATCAAACGCCAATCCGCCTCACCCGAATAGATCTGACTTCTTGTGCGGCCATGGATGGCGAGGGCCTGAATACCCACATCCTGCAACCTTTCGGCAACTTCGACGATAGGCTGATCGTCGTGATCCCATCCGAGTCGTGTTTTGGCAGTAACCGGAAGCTGAACCGCCTTCACTACCTCTTCGGCCATCTTTACCATCTTTGGAATATCGCGCAACAAGCCGGCTCCGGCGCCTTTGCCAGCAATTTTTTTCATCGGACAGCCGAAGTTAAGATCTATAAAGTCAGGGTGGGAAAGCTCAGCCACTTTGGCGGCCAGAACCATGGATTCTATGTTTGAGCCATAAAGCTGGATGGCAAGTGGTCTGTCAAAATCAAAAATCGTCATTTTCCTCTTTGTCCGTGCAACATCCCGAATCAACGCTTCCGATGCAACAAACTCAGTGTACATCACATCCGCTCCATATTTTTTGCACAGGAAACGGAATGACTTATATGTCACATCCTCCATGGGAGCCAGAAACAGCGGGAGATTGCCAAGGTCAAGATTGCCTATTTTCATGGAAAAAAGTTGAGAGTTGAAAGTTGAGAGTGAAGAGTTGAAAGTGGGAATTTTATAAGAGCCATAATTTCTAACAATACCTCTGACTATTCATAAATTATCTGATAAGGCATGTTTATCAGAATTGAACAATAATACGCAAAGATAGCCATTCGATTCGAAAGCTTTCTTGGTTGACCGGTAGGAATAAATAACTTTGCAGACAAACGCTCAAAGACTATTTCATGAAATTTCTTCGCGATTCGACCCCTTTTACGCAGGTGCTTTTCACTCTGATCATGATCCTGATG
>JBBIUJ010000420.1:0-3469 GCA_037440345.1 Prolixibacter sp. | reverse complement strand
GCTCTTCCGATCTGTTTGGCCGGAAATTACCCATGTAGTTGCCTATCAGCATAAGGAGTAAGAAAATGGTTATTGGCAGCAATTTATGTATGGCATTGGTATTGTTGACAGTACCCCAAATCACCATCGAATCAATCAGTCCGATGAAAATCGCCATGATAAGCCTGATCCTGTAATAACTCCCTTCAAAAACAATATAGTTCGCCTTGCGCGGATCAATTTTAGGAAGTACCAGCATAAGGAAATAGAGGCCTATTGGCAAGAAGACATAAACCATTCTGGAGCCATATCCATTGGGGTTTCCATAGACATCAAAATGAACAGGCATTGACTCGGGCAAAGCGTTCCAATTGATTGCCAGGTAAAGAATTGGGAGCAGAGTCAGAACGATCAGTACCAGCTCCTTAACAATTTTTTCTTTTTTCATAATTATTTCAAACTATCTCAATCAATAACTATCAATTTCACTTTTTCTCAGGACAATGATGACCATCTGGACTATCAAAATATTCGATAAGAAATTATTCCTGATTCACATTTTCACTGCTAAAGATCAGCTCATCAGTACCTCTTTCATTTCCCAATTTCCACTTTAGCTATATTTGCATCATCACTTCGTCTTCAACAATATCCATTTAGCAACAACGTCCAGGGCAACTGGCGAAAAGGTTTGATCAATCTCGGCATATTCGCTAGGAGAACCTGTTTTGCACTCCTGAAACAGGTGGTTTAATCCGGGAAATTCCCTGGTTGTAACCTGATTATTTCCACCTTTTTTCAGCTCCTTTTCGATGGCAGGCAGGTTGACTTTGGATGGAACCTGCAGGTCCTTCTCACCGTTGATCGCCAAAACCGGGCATTTCACCTTTCCCAACGCTACCGCCGGATCATATTTGATGAAATAAAGCATCCATGGGCTTGTAATTTGATTTACCTGGAGGGATATAAAATCATCATCTGTCATCCCTTTTGGTTTGGCATAATCCGGACTATTCTTCATGGTCTCAGCCAGGAATTTTCTCAAATCTGCTTTTAAGGGTTCAGCATTGACTGATTTTATAACGATCTCAAATGCTTTGGAATTTATTTCTCTGGATTTTTGAATCTCGGTTTCAGCTACACCGGCAGCTTTAGCTACAAGTTCTTGCTGAAGCAACAACAATTTATCGCCACGAATGCCAGTACCGGCAAGCAAAACGATAAAATTGACATCTTTGTTCCTGGCTGCCACCATGGGCGCAATAATCCCTCCCTCACTGTGACCAACGAGTCCGATCTTTTTGGGAAGAATCTCACCTCTGGTTTTCAGAAAAGCAATGGCACTCTCAACATCCGATGCAAAATCCATGGTAGTTGCACTCTTAAAATCCCCCTTCGACTGGCCTACTCCCCTATCGTCATACCTTAACACGGCAATACCCTGCCGGGTCAGGTAATCGGAAAGCACCAAAAAGGGTTTGTGTCCCATCAGCTCTTCGTCCCGGTTTTGTGGCCCGCTTCCGGTAATCAGGATAACAGCGGGATATTTCCCCTCTTTCGAAGGCATTGTTAAGGTCCCGGCCAGAGTGATGCCGGCTTTGGCGTTTGGGAAGGCCACCTCTTCCGAATAGTACGGATAGGGTTGAACGGGATTCTGCGACCGTTTTACAATCTGCTTTTCGATTTTCTCTTTCGATAGGTTCATTGGAAACTCCATCCCGTTCTGTTTGAAGGTCCCAACAATGGTATTCTCCTTCAATTCACCGCTGTACTCCATTCTCAGGTTGGGGATTTCAATCTTCAACTTTGAATCTGAGAAAGTGGTGGTTGTGACCAGAATTCCCTTGGCACCCTGGTCGGGACTGTCCATGGTCGAACTGTAGCCCTTGTCATTCCCGGTGATGTTGAAGACAATCCTCAACTGCATCCCTTGCACCTTCAAGGCGCCATTCCACTGACCTGTAATCTCCTGCCCGTTTAAACCAACTGCGGACATTATCAAAATCAATACCATTGCAATGTTTTTCATGTTTTTCATTTTTAGCTATTTATTTCACAAGTATCTATTGCTACTCATTTCAATATATTTCTGCTTGTTTCCATCTATTTCTCTTTTTTACATTTCGCAGGACAATAAAGACAATCATGAACATTAGTGTTTCGGTCCCTGATCGTAGCCGAAGGGTCACATTTTCTTAAACTGCATCAACCACAGCACCACCCCATCAAACACCGTTGTATTGATCGAATATTTGATGTACTGCCCTTCCCGGATGCTAACCACGAGACCGGCTTGTTTCAGCAAGTCGAGGTGATGAGAGATGCTTGGTTTTGTCATATTAAAGCGGTCGGCGATCTCCCCTGCAGTCAGATCTCCTTTGTTTAGCAGTTCAAGAATCTCACGCCGGGTAGGATCATTCAAGGCTTTGAAGAAAATATTCATAACGAATAGATATTTAGACAAAAATCTAAATATTATTTTGAATATGCAAATATTTGTGCAAGTAATTTATTGCACAGAGTTGCACAGAGAAAAAATAGTCTGGAATATTTCTATTGTTGATTATATTCAAAATGTTGTGCTGGGTAAACCCTTCAAACATTATAAACATCTCATACCCTTTAAACTTTTTAATCCCCCCTCTGTGTAACTCTGTGCTTCTCCGTGAAACTCTGTGTAACCTATTAATTTATGATGCTGCAGCCCATATAAGGTATCAGTACATCCGGTACCCGGATTCCTTCCGGTGTCTGGTAATTCTCCAGGATGGAGGCCACAATACGTGGCAAAGCCAGTGCGCTGCCATTTAGGGTATGAGCAAGCTGGGGCTTCTTGTTGCCCTCTTCGCGGTAGCGCAGTTTAAGACGGTTGGCCTGAAACGACTCAAAATTGGAGACCGAAGAGACCTCCAGCCAGCGCTCCTGCCCGGCCGACCATACTTCGAAATCGTAAGTCAGCGCGGAGGTAAAACTCATATCGCCACCGCAAAGACGAAGAATCCGGTAAGGCAGACCAAGCTTTTCGACCAACGATTGCACGTATGCGACCATTTGATCCAATGATTCATACGACTTATCAGGATGCGCAATCTGCACAATCTCCACTTTATCGAATTGGTGCAAGCGGTTCAATCCGCGTACATCCTTTCCGTATGAACCTGCCTCACGGCGGAAACAGGCGGAGTAGGCAGTAGTTTTGATGGGAAGATCTTTTGCCTCCATAATTACATCACGGAATATATTGGTAACCGGTACCTCAGCAGTTGGAATCAGATAAAGGCCATCAATGGGGCAATGGTACATTTGGCCCTCCTTGTCGGGCAGCTGACCGGTACCAAAACCGGATGCCTCGTTCACGACATAAGGGGGCTGCACCTCCAGATAGCCTGCGGCCCTTCCCTGGTCGAGGAAAAAATTGATTAGTGCGCGTTGGATTCGGGCACCGAAACCTTTGTAAACTGGAAAGCCGGCTCCGGTAATTTTCACGCCT
>JBBIUJ010000419.1:0-3489 GCA_037440345.1 Prolixibacter sp. | reverse complement strand
AACAATGTTTCGGATGCGGTTCCTATTACGATTACTCCGGAATACAATGCGACAGCAATTGCCGACAATGACCTTTACCTTCCAAATACCACCATTTCGATTCACGGCTCTGCCCTAAATAATAAAAGCGAAAAAGTTCCAAATGCGGATGTCGATGTCTATATTTTATCAAATGGAACCCGCAGAGAACTGAAGGCAAAAACCGATATTTTAGGAAATTATTCTGTTGATTTTTTGCCAATTCCCAATGAATCGGGGCATTTCGTAATCGGTGCCTGTTTCCCAAAACAAAACCTCAACGACAGTCAGGATGCATTTGATATTCCCGGATTGCGTTTAACATCCACATCAAACATCGTTTGGGAAATGAAATTGGGACAGACACTGAACGGGACAATCGGCCTGATAAATACCAGCGAAGCTCCACTAAAGAATTTGATCCTGACTGCAGAAAAACTTCCTTTAGGTTGTGAGTTAAAGTTCGATACGATTTCTACGCTGTCGGCCAACCAGACCAGAGAATTTCATTTTACCCTGAAGGCAACGGAACTGACAAGCGGATCGAATTACGAAAAAATAAATTTCCAGGTTCAATCTGCTGAAGGAGTCACCATCGACTTTCCGGCTTACTATTATTGCCAGGCGCTACAGGCACAGTTGAAATCGGATCCGGTGAGTATTAACACCACGATGATCAAGGGGAAATCGAGGCAGTATGAGCTCAACATATACAACAATGGAGCAGGTGAATCGGGTGCAGTAACCATCAGTTTGCCTGATGTAAACTGGATGAGCCTGGTCAGCCTGGCCACAATTCCAAATATTGCTCCAAAAGATACTGCAAAGGTGATATTAAACCTATCGCCTACAGCCGACATTCCACTGAATACACCAATTTCAGGAAGCATTGCGGTAAACTGTGTCAACGGCACCGGACTTCAGGTTCCGTACCAGTTTGAAGTAGTATCCGAAGAAACCGGCGGATTAAAAGTTGATGTGATTGATGAATACACCTATTATACAGATGCCAAACCACATTTAAAAAATGCGCATGTGATTGTCCGTCATCCTTTTTCAGGTGCAATTCTGGCCGACGGGTTTACCAATGCTGATGGAATTTTTGCCGTTGATAAACTTCCGGAAGGTTCATACAAAATGCTTGTTGAAGCCGATAAACATGAAAGTTTCCAAACAACAATCTCAATTGATCCGGGGCGTGTGAACGAACAAAGCGTATTCCTGAGTTTTCAGGCTATAACCTACTCGTGGGAAGTGGTTCCAACTACCATTCAGGACAATTACGATGTCCAATTGGTCATGAAATACGAAACCAGCGTACCGGTACCTGTAGTTATTACTGAAATGCCAACAGTCATGCCGCAACTCTTTAACGACGATACCTATCCGTTTATGGTTACCATGACCAATAAAGGTTTGATTACTGCTTTGGATGTTGACCTGACTTTTCCTCAGGACGATCCGGAATATGAGTTTGTGACCAATTTCACCAAATTGAATCTTTTGGCTCAACAGGCCATCCAGATTCCGGTTGTGATGCGCCGAAGGATTACCTTAAAATCGGCTAATTCCAGTCAATCGACCATGGTTGGTTCGGGCAGCAGTTGTGTCGGCGTTTCCGGGACTATTTACGGATGGCAATGCGGTCCCGACCGGCACTGGGGTCATTCAAACAATAGCTTTTCGTTTAGCGGAAGAGTATGTTATAACCCTCCAGGTGCTACATCCACAGGCCCGTCCGGTAATCCCTGGTTCAATGGCTGGTCCTGGCCATTGGTGCCAAACAGAGGTTTGGGTGGTTCGTATTGGTTTAATCCGATAAACACTACTGGCCCGGGAGTTGAATCGCCCGCCGTAGGTTGCGAACCCTGTCTGATTTCACTTGCATTAAATGGTATTGGATGCTTCCCGATATTAGGACCAGTTATTACAAATGGTGCCGGCATACTCAGTTGTTTGATAAGTCTGGCCGATCTCGAAGTTACCGCGTTGGATTTAGCTGATTGCGGTGCGACTGCCGGAGGAATGGCCGGCACAATTACACCAGGAGTAGGCTGTGCTTATGGACTTGTCCGTTCGGCAATGGACTGCTACAAAGATCCGCCAATGTTTGTATCCCGACCTATGCTAAAGACCGCTACGATCTCATCGCGCCCAACGATGCCACCAATTTTGAAGCAGTCGCTACAAGACCTGAGTTATTCATTATCAACAGTTGAAGCGCTGGACAGCCTGGAAAGTGAAATCATGGGAAAATGGGATTGGATTTCAAAAACCAGCATCGGGGATTTTTGTAACGCGGTTAATCCCTTTATCAAGGGAAATAAATCATTCAGTCCTGACGATATTACCCTGCTTGAAGCAAGTATGGCAGGTACAGATATTGGTTCGAATGAAATCAAAATTTTTACTACTCACTGGAATAATACCATGAACGCCTGGAGTAAGCAGATTTATTCACCTGATGTCAACAATCCGGATATAGTTGATAAAGTTAAAATCAAACATTTCAGCACCAAAATTAAAACGGCTCAGGATTATGCACTAACGCGTGGATATGAGAATGCGCTCGACATGTTTAATAAGGCTTTGGCAACTACCAAAGAACAAATTGATGCCGGACGAAATTCGGTTTGTGCATCAGTTTCAATAAACATTACCCAAAAGGTGGTAATGACACGTGAAGCTTTCGAAGGAACGCTGACCATCTTTAACGGGAACACCACAACCGACATGAAAGAAATCCGGTTAAACCTGGAAATAAAAGACGAAAACGGAGTATTGAGCAACGACCTTTTCCAGATTGACACCAAAGCGCTATCCATTTTAACCGGAATTGACGGAACCGGAACACTGGGGCCACAGCAAAAAGGAAGCGCCACCGTACTGTTTATTCCTGAAAAAGGAGCTGCACCAACAGTACCAAAAAGTTATTCATTCGGAGGTTCGTTCTCTTACCTCGATCCGTTTACCGGGGTAACGGTAACCAAACCACTGTTCCCAGTCACACTTGATGTGAACCCAAGTCCTGATTTGTGGCTTCATTACTTTATGCAACGCGATATTCTGGGCGACGATCCGTTGACCCCTGCAATTGAACCAATCGTTCCGGCCGAATTTGCCGTGATGGTTCAAAACAACGGCTATGGCACAGCAAATGGTGTCCGTATCGAAAGCGCACAGCCAAAAATTGTGGAAAACGAAAAAGGACTGGCCATCAATTTTGCGCTGATTGGTTCGAACCTAAACGGACAACCCCGTCAGATGGGCTTGACCAACATCGATTTTGGAAACATCGGACCAAAGAAAGCAGCAATCGGCCAATGGTATTTTACCAGCGATCTGATGGGCCATTTTGTTTCGTACGAAGCCAAAGTCAGCCACATCGACAGCCATGGGAATCCCGATCTCAGCCTGATCAGCGGAGCAACTTTGCACGAACTGATCAAAAGTATTGATGTCTATTCCGGA
>JBBIUJ010000418.1:0-3494 GCA_037440345.1 Prolixibacter sp. | reverse complement strand
AACACCACATATACCGGCAACCTTGCAGAACAGGACATAAATGGTATAATCATCATGGTAAGCAGCCTGTCGCCCCGGTTACGGATGGTGCGGGTGGCCATGATGGCCGGAACATTGCAGCCAAATCCCATCACCATCGGGATAAAGGAGCGGCCATGCAGCCCCATCTTGTGCATCAGTTTGTCCATGATAAATGCTGCCCGGGCCATATAACCGGTATCCTCCATCAGCGAGATGAAGAAAAATAGGATCAGAATGTTGGGCATAAAAACAATCACACTTCCCAGTCCCCTGATAATACCATCAATCAGCAGATCCTTCAGTATGCCATTGCCCAACAATGCGGCTACGCCATCCGAAATCCAGACGACACCCCTCATGATCCATTCAGTAGGAAGCGCACCAAGGGCGAATGTGGCGTAAAAGGTAAAGAACATCATCGCAAGGAAAATGGGGAAGCCAACATATTTCCCGGTCATGACCTTGTCAATTTTCTCGGTAGTGACAATTCTGTTCATTACCCCGGGTTGGTAACACTCTTTCAGTGCACCTGTTATGAAACCATATTTGGCATCTGTGATAAGTTGCGAACTCTCGTCACAGAGTCGCGATTCGAGCCTGACAATCTCATGTTCAGTGATCTCCTTGATCGATTGATAATTGGAAGACGATTCCAATACCTTCAATGCTTCCGGATCCTTACCGATTAACCGGATTGCAAGATAGCGTGAAGAAAATGTTGCGGTGAGGGGCTTATCTTTTTTGATCTCTTTCCGGATGTGATCGATGGATTTTTCCATCTCCTCACCATAATTGATGTGAATGTGCCTGACAATAGGATCCCTATCCTCGTATACTTCGATCAACTCGTTCAGGAGCTCTTCCAGGCCCTCCCCATTGAAGGCGGTGGTCGGGATAATCGGGATACCCGTCAGTTTGCTTAGTTTCTTGATCTTTAACTTAGAGCCACTGGCCAAAAGATCGTCGTACATGTTCAAGGCAATCACTACCTTGATATCCATGTCGATCAACTGGGTTGTCAGGAAAAGATTCCGCTCAATATTGGAGGCATCCACCACATTGACAACAATATCGGGCATCTCGTGCAAAATGAAATTTCTGGTAAAGAGCTCTTCCGGTGTATAACTGGTCAGCGAATAAATACCAGGAAGGTCTGTAAGGTCAATTTGATAGCCGTTTTTATCAAGGGTCGATTTTGTCGCATCTACCGTGACACCGCTATAATTACCGACATGCTCCTTTGAATTGGTGACCCGATTAAACAGAGTGGTCTTGCCGCAATTGGGATTGCCGACCAGGGCAACACTGATCATGCGCCCTTTTTCTTTGGCTGAAATCTTTAGCTCCTCCAGGTCTATTGTTCCATCATATACGTGAGGGTGCAACAACAGTGACTCTTCAGGGGTCACAACCTCAATCAGTCCTGCTTCCACTCGTCTCAAGGAGACATTGTAGCCCATCAAACGATATTCAACAGGATCTTTAAATGGGGCATTCTTGAGTACAGAGACCTCCTTCCCGGCAACAAATCCCATTTCTGAGATCCTTCGCCTGAAAGAACCATGTCCCAATACCTTGGATATCACCACAGTCCTACTTTCACCAACTTCGGATAAACGCACCCCTTAAGTTTATTAAGAATAATTATAAATAGAGTGCAAATATAGTTTAATTTAGATAAAAGGGAAATGACAAGAGGAGAAAATGGGAGGGTGAGAAAATGAGAAAGTGGGAGGGTGGGAAGATGGGAGGGTGGGAAGATGGGAAATTCGTATTTGACAGGAGAATTGGGTATATTTGTATGAAAAGTACATGGAACTCATTAATTGTCACCGCGAATTAAAGGTATACCAAATGGCATTTAAAAATGCTATGAATATCTATCAACTGACTAAAAGTTTTCCAAAAGAGGAGACTTTTTCTTTGACCAGTCAAATCAGAAGATCTTCGAGATCTGTAAACAGCAACATTGCTGAAGCTTTCAGAAGAAGGCAATATCCAAAATCTTTTTTATCCAAACTCAGTGAAAGTGAAGCAGAAGCTGGAGAAACACAAAATTGGCTCGATTTTTCATTGGCGTGCGAATACCTCTCTATAGAAAATCACCGACTTTTAGATACAGAATATGATAAGATAATCGGCATGTTGGTCAATATGCAGAGGTTTCCAGAAAAATGGACTATCAAAACCTGAGCATTTGCCACCATTTCACCTTCCCATCTTCTCATTTTCTCATCTTCCCATTTTCCCATTTTCTAATTTTCACAATAAAAAACCCCTCCTGCTTGCACAGAGAGGGGTTTCATCAATTTACACGCTACTTTTCAGGAGTCTATGAAAAAACCTGAATATCTTTGGTTATTCGATTCTTGGCGGTCTTCTGAATCCACCACGTTGCGATACAATGACAGATCCGGTAATGATGATCAGACAGATTACTCCGGTGAGCACCAGGCCGAAGGAAAATGAACCGGGCTTCTGATAGGCAATTAAAACCGGCGCGGCCAGTAAGGATACCAGATTGATAACCTTAATCATCGGGTTCAATGCTGGGCCGGCAGTATCCTTCAAAGGATCTCCCACGGTATCGCCAACCACGGCAGCATGGTGGGCCTCCGATCCTTTACCTCCATACAATCCATCCTCGATGGTCTTCTTTGCGTTGTCCCAGGCGCCTCCCGAACCAGCCATAAAGACTGCCAGCAATTGTCCGGATAAAATAACCCCTCCAAGGAATCCGCCAAGCGCTTCAACACCCAAAAGGCTTCCAACCAAAATCGGGGATAGAACCGCGATCAGTGCAAGCGGGATCAGTTCCTTTTGCGCGGCAACAGTACAGATGTCGACAGCACGCTGGTAGTCTGGCTTCACGGTGCGTTCGATGATACCTGGAATCCTGAACTGGCGGCGAACCTCCTCAACAATCATGGCAGCCGCACGGGTAACCGCGTTGATGGTAAGGGATGAGAACAACCATGGAATGGTACCCCCAATCAACATCCCGATGAATACCATCGGCATGGAGATACGAATCCCTGTCTCAATCAGTTGCTGGCTCTTTTCGAAGCCAAGCTGTATCTGAACATTGCTCACATCGGTAATGAATGATCCGAATAGCGCAACCGCTGCGATTACAGCCGAACCAATTGCCACACCTTTGGTAATGGCTTTGGTTGTATTACCGGTAGAATCGAGCGAATCCATGATCTTGCGGGCATCCTTGTCGAGGTGTGACAACTCCCCTACTCCATTGGCATTGTCGGCGATCGGGCCAAAAGCGTCCATCGCAACATTGTTTCCCGTCAGGGTTAACATACCAATACCGGTCATCGCAACGCCGTAAAGTACATAAACCAAAGGCATCCCGTTGTAGATGATGATGGCCGAGAGAATGGTCAGGGCGATGACGATCGTCTGCCAGACAGCCACCTCGAATCCATAACTTAAACCCTTGAGTAACAAAGTGGCAGAAC
>JBBIUJ010000417.1:0-3545 GCA_037440345.1 Prolixibacter sp. | reverse complement strand
ACTGATCAGGCAATTTGCCGACGGACTTCACCATGCGAAAGAGGAAAATCTGCTTTTCCCGCTTATGGCTCAGAAGGGTTTCTCCATGCAACAGGGACCAGTGGCCGTGATGCTGATGGATCATGAGCAGGGCAGAATATTTGTGAAGGGCATGGCTGAAAACATACAATTGTACAAAAGTGGCATTACCGATTCCTTGACTTCTATTTATGGAAACATGCTGGGTTATGCCGATTTATTGTCAAACCATATCGCCAAAGAGAACAATATACTATTCCGAATGGCTGACAATGTTTTTACAAGTGAAAATCATCAATCGCTACTGGATCAATTTGATTTGATTGATTCAGGTTCAGTTGGTGGTATCTCCGGGAAGGAGTATAACAGGCGCATTGAATTGCTATCAAACATATATTTAACAACCAATTAATTAACAAATTATTCATCAAAATTTAATCACTATGACACCTAAGAAACTATGGTTAGGCTTTATTGCTGTCATGACCATCTCTTTTGCCGTTCTGATCTACTATGGTATTGAGATCTACCGTGAAGCTCCACCAATCCCGGACAAAGTAATCACGCAGGATGGCGTTTTGCTTTTCACGGGAGAGGATATTAAGAATGGCCAAAACGTGTGGCAATCAATGGGCGGACAGGAAATGGGAACAATCTGGGGCCACGGGGCTTACCAGGCCCCCGATTGGAGCGCCGACTGGCTGCACAAGGAGGCGCTTTTTATCCTCAACGATCTGGCCATCAAAACAACAGGAAAGCCCTACAACGAACAAACTGAGGAGAACAAGGCTGCTTTAAAAATTACTCTTCAACGTGAATTGAGGAAAAATACCTACGATCCGCAAAGCAAAACCATCACAATTTCAACTGCCAGGGCGGAAGCCATTGCATCGAATGGTAAATTTTACAGTGGATTGTTTACCGACGATCCGGCGCTGCTCAAGCTCAGGCAGGCTTACAGTATCCCGGACAATGCCATCAAATCGCAGGATCGGCTCAAACCGCTCAATGCATTTTTCTTTTGGACCGCCTGGGCATGCGTCACTCAACGCGTTGGGCAAGATATCACCTACACAAATAACTGGCCGTCTGAAGAACTCGTTGGCAACCATCCTACAGGAGCATTACTCTTGTGGACCGGTTTTAGCGTCATCCTGTTGCTTGCCGGAATCGGAATGATGGCTTTCTATTATGCCCGCAAAAGAGAGGAGAGCGCAGAAGAAATACCAGCCAAATTCCCTTTGGCCGATTATGTTCAAACCCCCTCGCAAAAGGCTACCGTTAAATACTTCTGGATTGTATCTGCATTGTTCCTGGTTCAGGTGGTTGCAGGGATCATTACGGCTCACTATACAGTCGAAGGTCAGGCATTTTTCGGATTTCCGCTTTCACAATGGCTCCCTTACTCCATCTCACGTACCTGGCATATACAGATTGCCATATTCTGGATTGCGACCTCCTGGTTGGCTACCGGTCTCTATTATGCCCCTGCCATCTCAGGTATTGAACCCAAATTCCAGAAATTGGGGGTAAACGTCCTTTTCCTGGCATTGTTGGTTATTGTGGTTGGCTCGTTGGCAGGTCAGTGGATGGGCATTATGCAAAAACTGGGTTACATTCAGAACTTCTGGTTTGGACATCAGGGATATGAATATGTCGATCTTGGCCGCTTCTGGCAAATCTTCCTCTTCCTTGGACTTTTCATCTGGTTATTTCTGATGGGAAGGGCAATCTGGCCGGCGCTGAAGGTCAAG
The DNA here is from genome assembly GCA_037440345.1 of Prolixibacter sp. Taxonomy (GTDB): domain Bacteria; phylum Bacteroidota; class Bacteroidia; order Bacteroidales; family Prolixibacteraceae; genus CAINVV01. The sequence continues at coordinate 1,773 of JBBIUJ010000417.1, read as the reverse complement.
TCGGAAAGCCGGAACCTGTTGATCCTGTTTTTGATTTCATCCGTGGCTATCGCAGCATTTTACGGTGCCGGACTGATGTGGGGACGTCAAACCAATCTCGCGGTAACCGAATACTGGCGTTGGTGGGTCGTTCACCTCTGGGTTGAAGGATTCTTTGAAGTCTTTGCAGCTGTTGTCATGGCATTCCTTTTTGTCAGAATGCAAATCATCAAAGCAGCTACAGCAACCACAGCAGTGCTCTTTTCCACGATCGTTTTCTTATCCGGCGGTATCCTGGGTACTTTCCACCACCTCTATTTCACGGGTACCCCGACAGCAATTATGGCATTGGGGGCAACATTCAGCGCCCTGGAAGTGGTGCCATTGGTCTTGATGGGATTTGAAGCATACGACAACCTGAAATTACATGGCAGCAACGACTGGATCAAAAAATACAAATGGGCCATCAACAGCTTCATCGCAGTAGCTTTTTGGAACCTGGTTGGCGCCGGAATCTTCGGATTTCTGATCAATCCTCCAATCGCACTTTATTACATGCAGGGACTTAACACTACCGCAGTTCACGGTCATGCCGCCCTCTTTGGTGTATATGGTATGCTTGGAATCGGATTGATGCTGTTTGTCCTGAGGGATATGGACAAAAATGCCGTCTGGAACGAAAAATGGCTAAAATTTGCATTCTGGAGCATCAACATTGGTCTGACTTCCATGATCCTGTTCAGCCTTCTCCCGGTAGGATTTGCACAAACGCTGGCAAGTGTGAAGGAAGGATTGTGGTACGCCCGCTCTGCCGATTTTATGCAACAACCCTTTATTTTGACCTTTAAATGGCTCAGAATGTTTGGGGATACAATGTTTGCCTTTGGAACAATCGCCCTGGCATGGTTTATTTTCGGACTGAAAACCGGGTGGTCCGTCAGGAAATAAGTGACTAAATTGATCCAGAGTGACTAAAGTTAATAAAGTGATGGCGATCGGGGAATCACGCTAGAACGAAGTACTTTAGTCACTTTAGTTCACTCTAGTCACTTTAGTCACTTATCTTTGATAACAAAAACTTCACATTAGTTCTTCAACCCTATTATTTTTTTACTTATCATTGCAGAAAGAAATAAACATGACAAAGATCAACTTCCATTTGGGCCATCACCATCTCTTGCCATAAGGTAAGCTGGAGTTGATCATTCTAAAAATATAGAACAATTCATTGGCAGGCTTACCTCAAAAGGTAAGCCTGCTTTCATTTAAATTACATGGAAACAACATTACGTATCGCTATTCAGACCAAAGGCCGACTGAACGAAGAATCAATAATGCTTCTCGAAGAGACAGGCATCAAACTGATTGAAGGGAAAAGAAGGCTCATCTCTTCAGCCAAAAATTTTCCTCTCGAGGTACTTTACCTTCGCGATGATGATATTCCTCAGTGTGTGGCCGATGGTGTAGCCGACGTCGGTATCGTTGGTAAAAACGAGATGGATGAACAGAAAAAGGATGTGGAGGTAGTAAAATCGCTGGGATTCAGCAAATGCCGCTTGTCGCTGGCAATTCCAAAGGATATTGAATATCAGGGACTCAGCTGGTTTAACGGAAAAAAAATTGCCACCTCCTACCCCTCCATTCTAAAAGACTTCCTTGCGGAAAACAACATACAATCAGATATTCACTTCATCGCCGGATCCGTTGAGATTGCCCCCGGCATCGGTCTGGCAGATGCCATCTTCGACATCGTTAGTTCAGGCAGTACGTTGGTCAGCAACAGGCTGAAGGAGG